>JBBDQS010000020.1 GCA_040905805.1 Egibacteraceae bacterium
GACACGCTCGTTCCACCCGTAGGGGGCCAGCGGGTGCGCCACGAGATTCACAAGTCAGCACCTCCATGGCGGTCGCTGCGCGACCGCCTCACCCGGCACAGCAGAGAATCGCCCTCGCAAGCTCCGACGATCCACGTCTCAGCGGTTGGTGAGGACGATCTTGCCGAAGCGCTCGCCGCCTGCCAGCTGCGCGTACGCCCGACGCGCGTCGGACAGGGCGAACTCGGCGGCAACCAGCGGGCGGACTCCCGTCTCGGCGAGGAACCGGACCAGGTCGACGAGCTCGGCCCGCGTCCCCATCGTGGAGCCGAGGATGCGCAGCTGCCTGGCGAAGACCCGGTTCAGCTCGGCTGGGGGGTTCCAGCCGCTGGTCGCCCCGGACACGACGATGGTGCCGCCCGGCCGCAGGCAGCGCAGCGAGTGCGCGAACGTCGCCTCGCCGACGGTCTCCAGCACGACGTCGACCCGTTCCGGCAGCCGTTGGCCGGGCGCCAGCGCGGCGTGCGCCCCGAGCTCCTCGGCACGCAACCGCTTGCGCTCGTCCCTGCTGGTCACGTACACCCGCGCGCCGGCCGCGCGGCCCATCAGCAGGGCCGCGGTGGCTACCCCGCCCCCCGCCCCTTGCACGAGCACGCGCTGGCCCGGCCGCACACCGGCCTTCACGAACAGCATCCGGTAGGCGGTGAGCCAGGCGGTGGGCAGGCAGGCGGCCTCGACGAAGCTCAGCTCCGGGGGCTTGTCGACGAGGTTGCCGGCCGGCACCGCGACCCGCTGGGCGTGGGTGCCGTCGAAGCGCTCGGACAGGATGGACATGTCGGCCGCGAGGGTCTCGTCAGGACCGTCGAGGGTGGCCACGACCGCGTGGACGATGACCTCGCGTCCGTCGGTGGTGGTCCCCGCGGCGTCGCAGCCCAACACGATCGGCAGGCGGTCCGCGCTGACGCCGACACCCCGCAGGGTCCACAGGTCGTGGTGGTTGAGGGCCGCCGCGCGCACGTCCACGACCGCCCAGCCCTCCTCGGGTGCGGGGTCCGGCCGCTCCCCGACCGCCAGGGCGTCCAGGGGGTGGTCGGGGTCGGCGCGGGTTGCGGTCACAGCCAGCATGGCGGCCAAGCCTACGCGGTCAGGCGCGGGGCGGGACGGCCCCGTCGGCTACCAGGCGGTTCAGCACCCGGGCCGCGGAACGCGCGCGGCGCGCCTGCTCGCAGGCTCCGAAAACCCCTCTTCTGGGGGATGGCCGTTCCTCCACGGCCTGCGTAAGATCAGACCTGACGCACGAATGACGCCCCAGGCAAGCGTGCGGCGGACCGATGGGCGGCGAAGGGGACGGTGGGCGGGCATGGGAACGACACCTGAACGAGTGTTGCGCACCCATCGGGGTGTCGCACGGTGGTGTGCGGAGGCCACGAATGCCGGCGAGCTGCTGGAGGGCGTCGCAGAGCGGATGCGGCCGATCCTGGGTCAGGACGCGGGGGCCTGGTTGCTGACCGATCCGGCGACGGTGCTGTTCACCGACGGGTTCATCGAGGGCTTCACCGACGCCGCCTGCACCCCGTGGTTCCATCACGAGCTCAGCGTCCCGAACGTGGCGACCTTCGCCGAGCTCGCACAGCAGCGGGCGCCGGTCGCCGTACTCAGCCAGGCGACCGGGGGCGACGTCACAACGAGCCCACGGTGGCGGGAAGTGCTCGAGCCGGCAGGTTTGGGCCGTGAGCTGCGCATCGTGTTCCGTGAGGGTGGCAGTGCCTGGGGCGCCGCCGCCGTCCACAGGGAGACCAGTCGCGCAGACTTCACTGTCGCCGACGCGCAGCTGCTGGCCGATCTCTCCGGCGTCGTCGCCCGGGGGCTGCGCAGACTGGCGGTTTGCGAGCGCCTCGCCGTCGACGCACCGGGTGGGCCGGGGCTGCTGCTGGTGGGACCCGATCATGTGGCTCGAGCTGGCACGCCGGCGGGGGCGGAGTGGCTCGAGCTGCTGGGCGTGCCGCAGGGTGGTGCCCGTCAGACGTGGCTGCTCACGTTGGGCGAGCTGGTCACCGGCGGCGGCACGTCGCCACGACGCGTCCGCATGCGGGCCCACGATGGCCGGTGGGTCACCCTGCATGCCGAGCCCATGACGGACGGGGAGGCCTCCTTCGCCGTGATCGTCGAGCCCAGCCGGCCGGCCGACGTGGGCGCCATCGCCGCTCTGGCCTACGGCCTGTCACAGCGTGAGCAGGAGCTGGTCCTGGCCCTGGCGCGTGGGGAGGGAACCGAGGCGATGGCCGAGGCCTTGTGCATCTCCACGCACACGGTCCGTGACCACCTGAAGTCGATCTTCGACAAGACCGGCGTGAACAGCCGCAACGAGCTGCTCGCACGGCTCTTCCACGACCACTACGCCGAGCCGTTCTTCGAACGGGCGGTCACCACGCACTGAAGGCCCACCCCAGGCCGTCGTCCGTCGCCTGCCGGCGCCGGGCCAGCCGATCCATGTCTCGAAGGAGTCATGTCATGAGTCTCACGCGACCATCCATCGACCTGCCAGCGCAGCGGGCCGACCTCACCCAACCACGCCTGCTGGCGCCTGGCGATGGTGAGCACATCGCCTTCCTGGGCACCATCATGACCGTCAAGGCCGGGGGCGACGTGACCGGCCGCAACCTCAGCATCATCGAGTGCATCGCCCCGGCCGGGTTCGGGCCGCCCCCGCATCGCCACGACCTCGAGGACGAGATGTTCCTCGTGCTCGACGGCGAGGTCAGCTTCTGGTGCGCCGGCCAGGAGGCCACCTACGGCCCCGGCGGTTTCGCCTGGTGCCCCAAAGGGCTGCCGCACGCCTTTCAGGTGTCCGACGACGGCCCCGCCCGCATCTTCCAGATCACCACCCCAGCGCAGTTCGAGGACTTCGCGCTCGCCGTCGGCGAACGCGTCGACACTCCCGAGCTGCCCGAACCCGCCGAGCCCGACGTGGAGGCGCTGGTGCGCATCGCCGCCGACTTCCAGATCGACATCCTGCCACCCGGCTGAGCACCGGCCGGGCACCGCATCCGGGGTCGGCGCGGGTTGCGGTGACGGCCACCATGGCGGCCAAGCCTACGCGGTCAGGCGCGGGGCGGGACGGCCCCGTCGGCCACCAGGCGGTTCAGCACCCGGGCCACGAACGACGCCATCTGGTCGCGCCGGACCGTCCGTCGCGGGGCGTAGGCGGACGGCTCCACGCCGACGGCGAACTCCGCGCCGGCGGCCTTGGCGATCGCGGTCTCGTGCGCGTTGCCGGCGACATCGGTGAACGCGTGAGCGGGCGCCGCAAGCTCCTGCTCGTCGAGGAACTCGTATGCGCGGACCAGGAACGATGCCATCTGGTCGCGGGTGACCAGGCCGTGCGGCTGGTACTCCCCCGGTCGCACCCCGAGAACGATCCCCACCTGGGCCAGCTGGTCGATCCGAGCGGCGTGCACGTTGCCGGCGGTGTCGGTGAACGGGCGGTCGGTCACGGCGATGGTGGCGCCGGCTGCCTCGACCAGCCGGCCGATGAACGAGGCCATCTGGTCGCGTCGGACCGGGGCCCCGGGCGAGAACGTCGTCGGCGCGGTCCCGCGGGCGAGGTCGTACCAGACGGCGCAGCGGATCGCCCCGGCGTGCACGCTGCCCTCCCCGACGTCGGTGAAGCCGGTGGGGGGCGCGGCCCCGGGCGGGCAGGCGGTGGCGATCCGGGGATCGTGGAACGTCCCGGTCACCCGGACCGGCCCGGAGGCGAGACGGCGGCCGACCGTGCCGTTGTCGCGCTGGGCGACGGCGTACACCCAGTAGCGGCCGTTCGGCACGCTGGTCGTGTCCCAGACGTAGGTGTTCTCCCCGGCGGTCTGCGCGATGTCTGCGGCGATCAGCTGGCCGCCCGTGACCCGCCGCTGCGTGCTGTAGTACAGCGACACGCGGGTGTCGTCCCCACCGGCCGGCGACGCGTCCTGCCAGGTGATGGGGAAGCGGTCCCCGGCGGTCTCGTGGTCGGCCCGCAGGCTGATCTCGCTGACGGTCCAGCTGCGCGGGCCGGGATCCTCGTTGGGGTCGTACCGGAACGTCTCGATCGCGCCCTGCCAGCCGCTGCGGTGCGCGTCCCCGGCGTGGGTGATCGCCTCGGGCGGCTCGGTGTGCAGATCCAAGGTGTAGGTGTCCACGCCCGGGTAGACCACGATCTCCCGGGAGTTGTACAGGAAGGGCGTGGGGCCCTGGCCGACGTGGCGCCAGAGGAACCGTCCGTGCGATCCGCCGCCGGGTGCGAAGCTCAGGTCGAAGGGGCCCGCCAACGTCGTGCGCACGGTCAACCGGTGGTAGCGCGCCGCGTCGATGGGCGGTCCGGTGCGCATCATCAGGTAGGGGTCGTTGCTGGTGTTGCGTGCGCGCACCGCGCCGTCCTCGAACCGGACGTCGGTGGCGTTGCCGATCTCGCGCACGTCGCTGGACTGGCGGAAGTCCCAGGGGTCGCCGGTGGCGGCGGCCGCGTAGTCCGCCCCGCCACGCTCGTGGGGTTGGCCGAAGACCGGTACGGGCGCGTCGACCCGCAGCGGGGCGCTGTGCGGTCCGTCGTCGGCGGAGAAGCGGTACGCCCCGGGGGGGAAGGCGTCGGCGGGGAAGGTCGCGTCGCCGCCGCCGGTGTCCAGCACGCCCCAGCCCGGCTGGCTGGCGGTGTTGTTGGCGCGGTCGGCGTCGGCGTCCCAGTACAGGGTGCTGCCGGTGTAGCTCACGGTGATCTGCTCGCCGGGCTCGTACAGCCGCACCCAGTCCAGCGCCATGGCCGTGGGTGTGCCGTCGCTGGCGACGGACAGACGCACCTCCACCGGCTGGCCCGACCACCCGCCCGGGCGCAGGTCGACGACGTAGTGCTGCCAGCCGGCCTGGACGACGAACGGCACCCGATTCGTGCAGCGACCCGTGTCGGGACCGCAGTTGTCCCAGATGATCTCCGCAGCGCCACCCCGCTCGGCGTACAGGTGCATGGACAGGTGGGTGTAGCGCGACGCGTCGACGGGGTTGGCCAGCCCCTCACGGCCGACCGCGAAGGCCGAGGGCGCGTAGCCGGCGAAGACGAACGCCAGGTTCATCGTGGCGGTCTTCGTCCACCGCAGCTGCCCGCCCTCCACCCGCGGCTGCGTGTTCTCGTGCGCGGCAGCGATGAGCAGCTGGTCCCCGGGGGCCGTGTAGTCGACCGGGTCCCCGAGGGTGTCGGTCCAGTAGTCGGGCGCCGCCTGGACCACCGGGCTGGACACCACCGGTGCGGTCTGCGCCAGCGAGCCGCCCGGCGGGACCAGGGCAGCGAGGGTCACCAGGCTCAGCACCACCGCCAGTCGCCGGATCGTGATCGCTGCGTGTGCCATCCCCGTCCCGCTTCCCGCCATCGGTCCCCCCGGTGCGCCCCCACGTGCAGAGTACCGACGATACCGCCGCCTCCTCGTGGGTGCCGACGTCAGGCGGTCGGGCGGGACGGCGACCCGCCGGCCACGGCGTCCGCCTGCTCGGTGAGCACTCGCCAGAGCCCCTCGACGTGGCGGCGCTCGGTGTGGGTCTGGCCGATCGCGACCCGCAGCACGTACCGCCCGTCGAGGCGGGCGTGGGTGAGGAACGCCGCGCCCGACGCGTTCACCTGCTCCAGCACCGCCTGGCTCACGGCGTCGCCACCCCGATGGGCGAGGCAGACCAGGTTCAGGGTCGCCGACACCACGACGAAGCGCGCGTCGGCGCGGACCCAGTCGGCGAGCTCACCGGCGAGCCCGACGTGCTCGCGGATGTGGTGGCGCAAGCCCTCGGCGCCGTAGTGGCGGAGCACGAACCACAGCTTGAGCGCCCGGAACCGCCGGCCGAGGGGGACCTGCCAGTCCCGGTAGTCCACCACCGCCCCGGAGTCGGAGGCGGCATTGCGCAGGTACTCGGCCTGCACCGCGAGGGCACCGGTGAGCGCCTCGCGGTCGGCCACGTAGAACGCCGTGCAGTCGAAGTTGGTGAACAGCCACTTGTGGGCGTCCACGCAGTAGCTGTCCGCGCGCTCGAGGCCGTCGTTGACCCCGCGCAGCTCCGGGCACACGGCTGCGGCACCGGCCATCGCGGCGTCGACGTGCAGCCACAGGCCCTCCCGGGTGCAGATCGCACCCAGCGCCCCGACGGGGTCGATGGCCATGGAGGCGGTCGTGCCGACGGTGGCGAACACGACAAAGGGCCGCAGCCCCGCGGCTCGGTCGGCGGCGATCAGGTCGGCGAGCGCCGCAGGACGCATCGCGTGCGTGCCGTCCACCGGCACGTGGCGCACCTGCCCGGCAGCGAACCCGGCGATGCGCAGCGCCTTCTCCACCGACGAGTGCGTGTGCTCGCTGCTGTAGGCCACCAGGGAGGGGTCGTGGCCGCCGGCCCGGTGCCGGGCGGCGAGCAGCGCACACAGGTTGGCGCTCGACGCCGAGTCCGCGATGACCGCCCCGCCGGGTCCGTCGACGGCGAGGCGGTCGGGCAGGTCCAGCAGCTGGCGCAGCCAGTCGAGCACGCAGCTCTCCAGCTCGGTGACCGCCGGGCCGGTGGACCAGAGCATCCCCTGCACGCCCAGCCCGGCGGACAGCAGCTCCCCGAGGATCGACGGGCCGGACGTGTTCGCGGGGAAGTACCCGAAGAAGCTCGGCGACTGCCAGTGGGTCAGGCCCGGCATCACCACATCGTCCACGTCCGCGAGCATGGCGGCGAAGGGCTCCCCGCGCTCGGGTGGTGAGGCGGGCAGGCGGCTGCGCACCTCGCCGGGCGCCACCTGGGACCGCACCGGCAGGTCCTCCACCCGCTCCATGTAGCGCGCGACCCACTCGACCAGCGCGTGCCCGTGCGCCCGGAACGCGTCGGGGTCCATGTGATGGCCGGGCATGGCGCGGCAGTCTCGCAGATGGCGGGAGACGCTCAGTCCTCGCCGGTCGCCTCACCGACCACCCGCTGCGCGAGGTGCTCGGGCAGCTCGTCGTGGTGGTCGTAGCGCAGCGCCACGGTCCCGGTGCCGCTGGTCAGCGATCGCAGCTCCGGGACGAAGGCGCCCAGTTCGGCCTGGGGCACCAGCGCGCGCACCGCGGTGCGGGTGGCGCTGACCGCCTCCGTGCCCTGGATCCGACCGCGTCTGGCCGAGAGGTCACCCATCACGTCGCCGGTGAGCTCGTTCGGGATCGTCACCTCCACGTCCATGATGGGTTCGAGCAGGCACAGGCCGGCGTCCTGTGCCGCCTCCCGGAAGGCGAGCGCCCCCGCGACCTGGAAGGCCATGTCGGACGAGTCCACCGAATGGTGCTTGCCGTCGACGAGCCGCACCCGCACGTCGACCACCGGGTAGCCGGCCAGCACCCCGCGCGCCGTCGTGTCGAGCACCCCCTTCTCCACGCTGGAGATGAACTGGCGCGGGATCACCCCGCCGACGATGCGGTCCTCGAACTCGAAGCCGCCGCCGCGGGCCAGCGGCTCGACCTCCACCCGGGCGATGCCGTACTGCCCGTGGCCGCCCGACTGCTTGACGTGCTTGCCCAGCCCGGCCCCCGGGCCGCGCAGGGTCTCCCGGTAGGCGATGCGCACCGGCACCTCGCGGACCCGGACGCCGAACTTGCGCTCCATGCGCGTCAGGGCCACGGCGACGTGCAGCGGGCCGTACGCGCGCACGAGCAGCTGCCCGGTCTCGTCATCGCGTTCGATCCGCAGCGACGGGTCCTCGTCGGCCGCGCGGGCCAGGGCCGTGGACAGCTTGTCCTCGTCACCGGCCGACGCAGGCTCGACCGCCACGCGATGGTAGGGCTCGGGGGTGGCCACCGTGGTCACGCTGACCGGTGCGCCCGCGGCCAGGACGTCGCCGGTGGCCACGTCCTCGAGCTTGGCGACCGCGACGATGTCGCCGGCGACCGCCCCCGCGACCGGCGTCTGCTCACGCCCCTGCAGGGTGAACAGCTGGCGCACCCGCACCTTCTCGCCGGTCCGGGCGACCGTCAGGGTGTCGTCGCCCGACAGGGCCGACTGCAGCACGCGCAGGATGGTGATCCGCCCGACGTAGGGGTCCGACAGGGTCTTGACGACGTAGGCGGCCGCGGGGCCGTCACCGTCGACCCGGGCGCCGCGGTCGGTGGGCGAGGGGCACTCCTCCACCAGGAAGTCGGCGAGCAGGCGCACGCCGATGCCGTTCTCGGCCGAGGCGCACAGCACCGGGAAGAACCCGCCGGTGGCGATGCCCCGCGCGAAGCAGCGGGCCAGCTCCTTGGTCCCGGGTACGTCGCCGTCCAGGTAGCGCACCAGCAGGTCGTCGTCCTGCTCGACGATGGCCTCGACGAGCAGCTCCCGGTTGCGGGCGGCCTGCTCGCTGCGCTCCTCCGGGACGGGCACCGGCGTGCGCCGCCCGTCGATGCGCTGGACGGCGGTGCCGTGCAGCAGGTCGATGACGCCGGTGAAGTCGGTGCCCACGCCGATCGGCATGTGCACCGGGGCCAGCGGCTTGCCGTACCGCTCCCGCAGGGCGTCGATGTGGACCTGGTAGGCGGCATTGGGCTTGTCGAGCTTGTTGAGCAGCACCAACCGCGGGAGCCCCACCCGCTCGCAGACCTCCCAGAGCTGGTCGTGCTGTGACTGGATCCCGGTCGTGGCATCGACGACGAAGAGGGCGGCGTCCACCGCGGGCAACGCGGGGAAGGCGTCGCCGAACGCGTCGGGGCTGCCCGGGGTGTCGAGGATGTTCAGGCGATGGCCCCGCCAGGCCACGGTCACGATGCCCAAGCCGAGGGAGTGGCCCCGCTCGCGCTCCTCGGGGGTGGCGTCCAGGATCCGCGCCCGGTCCTTGCCGTCGTCCCCCACGGCGGCGAGGCCCTCTGCGAGCCTGGTCTTGCCGGCGCCGCCGTGGCCGACGAGCACGATGTTGCGGATGCGCTCGGCCGGTGTCTCGTCGCTCACGCAGCCTCCTCGGCTCGCCCCGCTCGTCTGCGCGCTCATCGCATGCTACGGGGCGACAGCGGCCTTGAGTAGGGGCAACGTCATCGTGTCCGCGTCGGAGTAGCGTGCGAGCGGCCATTGCTGACGGTCCCGCGACCAGGGACACCCCCGGATGGAGAGCCATTGTCATCCCTGACCATCCTCGCGACCGGGGAGCCGGTGGCGCTCGCCGACTGCCGCGCCGTCGCCTGGTCCGGCACGACCCTGTACGCCGCGCCTGACGGGCGCTGGCTGGCGCCGGCCTTCCGCGGCACCGCCGTGGCGGTCGCCTCCGGCGACCTGCCGGATGCCGACGACGAGGACGCCGCCGCCGACCTGATCCTCACGTGGGTCGAAGCCGTCCGCGCGCACGACTGGAGCGACCTGCGCGGCTCGCGCATCGAGGATGACGGGGATTGGGTCGACCTGCGCGCGGCAATGGTGCGGGTGGGGTGGGGCCCCACCGGTGCGCAGGCCGCGTGGGAGGCCTGCCGCGACCGTCCCTACAGCCGGGCCCTGCCGACCGCCGCGGGGTGGGCGGGCGGCGGGTGGGTCGTACCCGCCGACGCGACCAGCGCCCCTGCTCCGGCCTTCGCCCGCCCGGTGCTCGAGGCCCGAGGCCTGCTGCGATGGACCTACATCGATCGCTGGGCCACCCCGCCGCCGCTACCCGACACCGCGCTGCCCATCGAGCCGGACCCCGGCGACCTCGGGTGGGCTGACGTCCTCTCCCGGCTGCGTCAGGACCACCACACCGGTGAGTCGCTGGAGGAGTGCGTCCAGGTGGCGGTCGAGGTGCTGGGACGGGCCGGGCTCGGTCCCCGCAGCGCCATCGAGGCCGAGGACGAGCCGTTGCCCGACGCCGACGTCACCCCCGCCACGACCCACGCCAGTGCCCTCGTGCGCGCCGCGGCGTGGTTCCTCCTGCGCGAGGAGGCCGACGCCTGGCTCGCCTGCTCCTACGGGGAGTGCCAGCACCACTGGGCCGTGGAGGCCGAGGAGGACGCCTACGAGCTCGACGAGGTGCTGGAGCTCGCCGGCTACGGGGTCGCCAACCCCGTCGACGCCGCCTATCAGCGCCGGCGCCTGCTCACCCAGGCGTTCGGCGACGTCAACGACGTCCCCCTCGCCGGCGCCGGTGACGTCGAGACGTTCGTGAGCTTCTACGAGTCCTGGGTCGCCGCCGGCCGCGTCGAGGAGGACTTCCAGCGCGCCGTCGAGGACCTGCGCGGCGGGCCCTGAGCACCGCGGTCAAGGATCGGTGCATCGGACAGGTAGCTGACGCTTGTGCCCACGGGCCGGGTCTGGGAGTATGCGCACATCACATCAGTCCAGACTTGCTCGAAGGAGACGTTCCGTGACCATTCGAATCGCAGCGCGTGGACTGGCTGCGGCCGGCCTCGCCGGATTGCTCGCTTTGTCGTTCCTGCTCCTGCTGGGAGCCAGCCCCGCCCACGCCCAGCTGACCGACCTTGACCCCGGGGACCTGCTGGACCCCGAGCTGGAGGACCCCGAGCTGGAGGACCCCGAGCTGGAGGACCCCAACCTGGAGGAGCCGGAGGACACCGACCTGATCGGCGATCTGCTCGGTGAGGGTCTGCTCGACCCGGATGACCTGCTCGAGCTCGGCGATCTGCTCGATCTGGACTCCGACGAGCTGCTCGGCCTCGAGCTGGACGAGGTCCTCGAGCTGTTGAACCTCGAGGATCTGGACGACCTGCTCGCCCTGCTCGACGAGGATCCCGCGCCTGACCCGGAGCCGGTCCCTGCCCCGACGTTGACCCCTCCGCTCCCGGCGGCCCAGGTGACCGAGGTTCCCCGTGGTGGGGTCGCAACAGGCGCAGGCGGCGCGTCGGAGACCACCGGGACCAGCTCGGCACCGGTGATGCTCGCCTCGCTGCTCCTCGTCGGCGTCACCGGTGGACAGATCGCCGCGCGCCGCTGGTTCCCCGGCCTCTAGGCACCAGGCACCGGCTACCCTGGTCGGTATGACCAGCGGCCACGCACAACACCGCCGACGGACGAGTCCGTCGGCGGTGTTGTGCGTGGCGCTCGTCCTCGCGCTCGTCCTCGGCGCCTGCGGCGGGGACGATGCTCGGCCGACGTCGGCCGCCCCCCAGCGTCAGCCCGCCGACACCGACCTGGCCCGCGGCGAGCCGGAGCCT
>JBBDQS010000021.1 GCA_040905805.1 Egibacteraceae bacterium
GTCGCGGCGAAGGTGTCGAACAGCAGCCGGATGGCCTGTTGCACGCCGGTGTCGGCATCGAGCACGACCTTGTCGGTGGGGTCGTAGACCAGCCCGACGGGCAGGGGCAGCTTGAGCTCGCCGCGGCGGGCCTTGGACAGCTGCCCGCCGCGCAGCCGGGCGCGGATGAAGTGCAGCTCGGCCTCGGACATGGTGCCCTTGAGGCCGAGCAGGAGCCGGTCGTTGAAGTTGCCGGGGTCGTACAGGCCGTCCTCGCCGAGGATCAGGGTGTTCGACAGCGAGCACAGCTCGAGGAGGCGGTGCCAGTCGGCGTTGTTGCGCGCGAGGCGGGAGACCTCGAGACCGAGGACGATCCCGGCCCGGCCGATGCCGACCTCGGCGACCAGCCGTTGGAATCCTTGCCGGTCCGCGGCCGACGCGCCGGAGTGGCCCTGGTCGCAGTCGATGGTCACGATCTGCTCGGCTGGCCACCCGAGCGCGACCGGACGCTGCCGCGGCGCGTACTGGCGGGTCGCGGATTCGGTGTTGTGGACCACCTGCCGCAGGGTCGACTGGCGCACGTAGAGTCAGGCGGTCCGGGCCAGGTGCCCGTCGGTGACCTTCCCGGCCGTCTCGACGCTACTCACGGGCATCCTCCTGCGGTCGTGGTGACGGCCAACGCCATCGCGGCGAGCACCGCTGGGCGCACGCGGTCGAGGATCAGCGTCACCATTGGGCGGCTGGCTCGGATTCGGCGCCGGCCGCACCTCGGCGTCGGCGATCGACTCGGGGCCCACCCGAGCGAGCGGTCCAGGGCGCCGCCATGTTCCGCACGGCGTGCACCAGCGCCTTGCGCTTGGTCCTCCTCCGAATCGTCCAGTAGTGCTCTCGGGCAGGGTGATGTGCGACCCCTGTCCGCTCGTAATCTCAAGACGCGTCAGCCGTTGGGTCCCTCACTTCTTGGCGCGGACACACATCGCGCGCCGTCCTGTTGACGTATGTCGCTGGAGTCGGGACACGTGGCCAAGTTATATGGCTATATATAGCTACATCAGGTATGGTTAGCCGATTATGTCCTTCTCCCCAGGCCGCCCGATCGCGGCTCAAAGTTGCATACCGAGTCGCCGATTGGGGCGCCTCCGAAATGGCGGCCCGCGTTGTCGACCGCTGCGGTCGTCTGGGCCCACACCGCGGCTCTGCGTTTGGGCCATCAACCCGGGTCGTCGGGTGGTAGCGAGGGCCGGCGGGGGCTGGCCGCACGGCCATGCGGGCGGAGGCCCGCCTGCCGCGCTCTGTTTTGGCGAGGGTCACACTCTTCGGGCCGGCCGCAGATCACCAAATCTGGACTGAGACTGTCTATCGGGGGCTGTGCATGCGCGCTTGCAGGTTCGTGCGAAACCGAGCATCGAGTTCGGCGGTTTCACCTGGCGGCGGGGTGCGGGTGCTGGTGCGCACCTACCTGTCCGCGCATCGCATCGGGCGAGCCCAGGGTCGACCCTTCGGGCTAGCGACAGCTGGACGCCTGTGTGTGATCCGTGGAGTCCGCGCAGAGCCGCGTTCAGGAGGCGCATGATGACATCAACACCAGCGGTGATGCGTCGTCCCACGAACCGTGATCCGGCGGAGGGGTCGCTGCCAGCACCGGTGCGTCGTCGGCGGCCGCTGCTTATGGCGGCGGCGGTGCTGTTGGGGGCGATGGTGTGGTTGATCGTCGCGACGGGTCTGGAGCGTGCGTCGGAGCGAGAGCAGGTGTGGAGCGTCGCGACGGAGGTGTCGCGCGGGCAGGTCGTCGAGCAGGCGCATCTGACGGCGACCGAGATCGCCGTGGCGGACACCTCCGGTG
>JBBDQS010000022.1 GCA_040905805.1 Egibacteraceae bacterium
CAGCAGACGGTCGACGAGCGCCAGCACGTCGTCGAGCCGGTCGGTGTCGTCGGGCATGGCGTGTGCGGCGTTCAGGCGCTCAGCGGCCGTGTCGTGCACGATCGCGATCGCCACGCCGCGCAGGGCGGCACGGACGGCCGCGATCTGATCGAGCAGCTCCTCGGCGGAACGTTGCTGGTCCCACATCCGGCGTAGCCCCGCGGCCTGTCCCTCGATGCGTGCGAGTCGGCAGCGCACCGCGGTGTCGGTGTCGAGCGATGTCAGGGTCGCGGCCATCGGGTGCCGGTCTTCAGACTGCACGCGAAGCGTCGCTGCAGTGCGTCAAGCGCGAGGTCGGGACCGGTCAAGTTCCCATCAAGGTCAGCGTGGGGCGATGGTGGGGTGCCGGTGCCCCTCTACGGTGGGCCCGTGAGATCGGGCAGACCACGTTCGCGTGTGCTGGCGGTCGTGGCCGTGGTTGCGACCGTCGCTGCGGCATGCGGCAACCGCGGGTTCGACCCGGACCCCGATGTGGTCGCCCGCGGCGAGCAGCTGTACGCCGCATCGTGCGTGCAGTGCCACGGAGGTCCGACCGGCGGGCAGATCAGTGACATCCCGCCCCGCCACAACGCCCAGGGACACACCTGGCACCACGCCGACTGCCTGCTCACCGACATCGTGCTCGACGGGCTCCCACCACGTCCGGGTGCGTCCGGCGACGAGATCATGCCGGCGTTCCGCGGCGAGCTCACCGAGCCTGAGGTCGACGCGATCCTGACCTACCTCAAGACCTGGTGGACCGACGAGCAACGGCAGGCCCAGGCCGAGGTGACCGCGGCCGAGTGTCCCGGCGAGTGACCGAAGACACCGCCCGTCAGTCGGCCGCGGTGACCTCGATCGTTCCGCGCATCCCGCCTTGGGCGTGGCCGGGGACGCTGCAGTAGAACTCGTACCGTCCCAGCTCGGTGAACTCGCCGGCGCCGGAAGCCTGCTCGCCGGCCTCGGCCGCCAGCACCACATCGGCGCCGGGCACCGTCAGGTCGTGGAACGCCTCGCCGGTGTTGACCAGCCGAAGGTTGACCGGCTCACCCGCCGTCACCTGGATGGTGGCGGGGTCGAACCACAGCTCGCCTGCCTCGACGTCGACCTCGCGGGCGCCATCGACGACCTGCGTGGTCGACGACGTCGAGCCGCGCCACCCCATGTGGCCGCCCATCCATCCCCCGCCGCCCCAGCTCGTCATCCCGAACCAGATGAGCAGGATCACGACGAGCGTGGCCGCCGCGATGGCCGCGACGGGCCCGCCCCACCCACCCGACCGAGACACCGAGACGGAGCCGCGCTCGTGCAGGCCCTGGCTTCGTTGCGCGTGCTCCTCGACGGTCAGGTCACCCTCGGCCAGCCGCCGGTCCAGTACCTGTACGGCGACATCGTCACGGTCGTCACTGCGCCGCTGGGACGCCCACACGGCGGCGATGACGCCCACCACGATCAGCACGAGCCACGGTCCCATCAGCATCATCGTCGTTCCTTCACGTCGCGAAGAGCTCACTGCCCAACGTGCCAGCGACCGGTCAAGCCGCGTCAGGATCCCGGTCAAGACCTCGTCAAGGGTGGCAGCGATCCCACCGGCGTCAGCCGGTGGGGCAGTCGCGCTCGGCCGGCCGGTCGAAGTCGGGGACCGCCCGGGCGTCTGCCTCTTCGGGGGTGGTCGCCGGGCCGTTCTCCGCGATGTCCTGGATCAGCCAGTCCATCTCGAGGATCTCGCGTCGCTGGGCCTCGCTGATCGCCACCGCGAG
>JBBDQS010000023.1 GCA_040905805.1 Egibacteraceae bacterium
CGAGGTTCATGCCGCACACGAGTTCGGTGTGGTCGCGGGCGAGCCGGTGGAACGGACAGTTGCGCAGCCTGATGACGCCGTCGTCGTCGTCGTAGGGCTCGAACCCGAGGTCCGAGAGGGCGTCGGCGAGGTCGTCGATGGGGTCCCGGTCGTCCGCCAGTGCTGTGCCATGGGTCCGGGCGGCCTTCTCGAGCTCCGAGCGCACGGTCCCGTGCGGGTCGGCTTCGATCGCGCGCGCGAGCAGCTCCGCGACGAGTTGGTAATCGCGCGAGGGGACGCTGACCGCGACTTCGGTGTCGGCGCGCTCGTAGTGCTTGGCGGGACGCCCCGCGCCGGGTCCTCCGCGGCCGTCGGGGCGGGCGAACGACTCGGTGAGCAGCCCCCCCTCGACGAGCTTGTCGAGGTGGTAGGCGGCGGTGGACCGCTCGATGTCCAGCGCCTGGCTGGCCTGATCGCGGGTGACGGGATCGCGCTGGCCCGCGACGTAGTCGTAGAGCCTCCGGCGCTTGGCGTCATCGAGGCTGCACAGCCGCTCGAGGTCACCCGTCTGCTTGACCATGGCCATCCCTTCTATAGTAAGCGAGACTTGACTTTAGACACCCATGTGTCTAACGTGGAGATATCTTCATCTTACAGAGGAGGAGTGACCATGGCATCCACCACCACACACTCTGGCACCCCAGCCAGGGCTCTTGACCTGTCGGACCCCGGTGCGCAAGCGTTCACCCTGCTACGGGTCGGGTTCACGGCAGCGCCGATCCTGTTCGGCCTCGACAAGTTCTTCGACGTGATGGTCGACTGGCCCACCTACCTGTGGTCGGGGTTCGACGCGATCATCCCCGGCTCCGCCAACGATGCCATGCTGCTGGTCGGGGTCATCGAGATCGTGGCGGGGATCCTCGTCGCGGTGCGCCCCAAGATCGGGGGCTACGTCGTCGCTGTCTGGCTCGGCGGCATCATCGTCAACCTGCTCGCGGCCGGCGGCTTCCTCGACATCGCGCTGCGCGACTTCGGGCTGCTGCTGGGCGCGCTGACCCTGGCCCGGCTGGCCACGGTCTACGGCCCCTCGGCCCGGCCCGCCCGAGCCGGACAGTGACCACCTCCACCCTCGCCCCGTCCGCCGCGGCGTCGGCAGCCTGCGAGGTGGCCTCGCACCGACGGTCGATCGATCTGGCCCGTGCCGCCGACGCCGCGGCAGAACTCCTCGATGCGCTCGGCCTCGACGCCACCTCGCCAGGCTTGGAGCGCACACCGACCCGGATCGCCGAGATGTTCGCCGAGCTGCTCACCGCTGCGCCGTTCTCGGCCACGACCTTCCCCAACGATGGCGGCTACGACGAGCTGGTCGTGGTCACCGACATCCCCTTCACGTCGCTGTGCGAACACCACCTGCTGCCGTTCCGTGGCGTCGCCCACGTCGGCTACCTCCCCGGCGAGCGCATCGTCGGGCTGTCCAAGCTCGCCCGACTCGTCGACGCGTTCGCCCGTCGGCCCCAGACCCAGGAACGGATGACCACCCAAGTCGCTGGCTGGCTCAACGACCGGCTCGCGCCCAAGGGCGCCGGCGTCGTCATCGAGGCCGAGCACCTGTGCATGAGCATCAGAGGCATCCGCTCCGCAGGTGCGCGCACCGTTACCTCCCGGCTATGCGGGAGGCTCCGTGACGATCAGGCAGCCCGTGCCGAGTTCCTGCACCTCACACGAAACAGCAACGCAAAGGCAGCACCATGACCGAGCAGATCCGCGACATCGTCATCGTCGGCGGCGGCCTGGCCGGAGCCAAAGCCGCCGAGACCGCCAGGGCCGAAGGGTTCGACGGCACCATCACCATCGTCGGCGACGAACCACACCTCCCCTATGAGCGCCCACCCCTATCCAAGGGCTTCCTCCTCGGCGAGTCGCCCGAGGAGGATATCTACGTCCACCCGGCCCAGCACTACGACGACCTGGACATCGTTCTGCACCTCGACGACCCCGTCACCGGGATCGACCGGCACCGGCGAACCGTGGCCACCGCCACCGGCCGACAGCTGACCTACGACCGGCTGCTGCTGGCCACCGGTGCGTCCGCCCGACGGCTCCCACTCGGCGATGGCGACCTCGCCGGGATCCTCACGTTGCGCACCCTCGACGACAGCCGCCGCCTCGGCGACCAACTGCGCTCGGTGAACCACGTCACGGTGGTCGGTGCGGGGTGGATCGGCTGCGAGGTCGCAGCCGCTGCCCGGAGACTGGGGGTCGACGTGACCATCGCTGACCCACTCGACGTGCCGCTCCAACGCGTCCTCGGCACCAAGGTCGGCGAGGTGTTCCGCGGCCTGCACGCCGAGCACGGTGTGGAACTACGGCTCGGGGTCAGGGTCTCCGGTGCATCCGGAACGGCTCGCGTCGAACAGGTCACCCTCACCGACGGCACGACCCTCGACACCGAGCTCGTCGTCGTGGGCATCGGGGCCGTCCCGCGCACCGATCTCGCTGCCGACGCTGGTCTGAAGGTCGACGACGGGATCGTCGTCGACGAGACCCTGACGACCTCCGACCCGGCGATCCTCGCGGCCGGGGACGTCGCCCGCGCCTGGCACCCCAGCAGCGGCACGCATCTGCGTGTCGAGCACTGGGCCAACGCCCTCAACCAGGGCAAGACCGCCGGACGCAACCTCATCGGCGCCAGCGACACCGACGACCGGCTCCCGTACTTCTACAGCGACCAGTACGACCTCGGCATGGAGTACGTCGGACGCGCCCCCGAACCCGACCGCGTCGTCATCCGCGGCGACACCGACCAGCGGCAGTTCATCGCCTTCTGGCTCGACGACCACGAGCACGTGGCCGCTGCGATGAACGTCAACATCTGGGACGTCGTCGACGACCTCAAGACGCTCATCCGCGCTGACCGTCCCATCGTCCGCGAACGACTCGAAGATCTGGACGTCCCGCTCGCCGATCTCACCTCGTGAGGACACCACCGGAACGGGGTACACGGCCTAGCCCTGGCACTCGCGACTTCGACGTGTCGTCGCTTGCCAGGCCATGCCCGACGGGTTCTACGCCGCGACCGGGGAACTGTTCGTCCTCGTGGACCCCGACAAGCCCCGGGGCCCGGTCACGCCCTCACGCCGCGATGACGTCGAAGCATCATCGTTGCCCGAGGAACTCTCACCGTGCCAGTCGAGGGATCGTCGACCATGCCCACACCACAACCTGCGGAGTGGTGGCGACCTCTTGCGCGCACGTGTAAACGGTGGCCCTCAACGGCGTCGACATCCACAAGTTTCACCAATCGTTCTTGGCGGTAGAAAACGAGCCGACGCAGGCGGTGTAGTCCTCCGGAGCGCAGAGCCGCCCGACTTGACCGAGCCGAAGGGCCATAAGCATAAGCATGGACCGTGAAGGAACTCAGACCGACGACGTGGAGAGAACGGGGCAGACCATGGTTGGTCGACACGGCAGCAATTATCTCCTGAGGGGCGCGCGCGTCGCCACCATCGTGGAGGTACTCCTGAAGTGCTGCGGCAGTCGGCGCCATCGCGAACGGGCTGCGCCGCCGACGGTCCAGGATCCGGGCCGAGAAGCGCGCTGACCGCGGGAAGAAGGTGCAGGGTGTACTGGGCACGCTGCGGTCCTCGCTGCGGGGGGCTGCTGAAAGGGCTCGTTGCCCGTCGTTGCAACCGCTAGGCAAAACCCAGACCGACGTGGAGAGACTGCCAGGTGAGTTTCCAACAAGGTTCGCCAGCCCACCCGGTGCCGACGGCGACGCGAGCGGACTTGTTCCAAGAACTCGACAGCCACGGCGCGTTCCGCCGTGACAGCGGCCTCGGGCGGATCTTCCATCCGGGAACGGTCTCCTACCGGCAGGCGGTCCCAGAGAACAGCCTGCACATCCTCATTGATGGAAACCGGGTGTCGGCCCATATCGATCGGGTGTCGCCACTTGCCTCGGAATCGGATGGGGCGCTGCAGTACCCGCTCTGGCGGGTGATCGCTCACAACATCTGCGGCATGGCCAGGGACGTGGTCCGCTTCCTCGGCGGCATTCGGGGCGATGGTCGCTGTGATCCCTCCTGTGACTGGGTGGACGTTGATGAGGAGCTGGTCGACAGGATAGCCAACGGCGGCCCTGAGCCGAAATACACCGATGAGGTTCGCTGACGCGTGGCGGGGAAGGCGATAGAGGGTTGGCACGTCACGACGCCCTGTCGGCGGCTGTGACGAGAGGTCGATGAGGACGCAAACGCGGTGTTGGGGGTCGCTTGGGCGGGCCCGGGCGGTGGGGCGGGTGCTGGCGTGTGGGGTCGTGGCGGGCAGGACGGGCGGGGGGTGCTCAGGTCGGCGCGGGCAGGGCGCGCAGTCGGGTGAGCATGGCGTGGACCGCGTCGGCCCAGGGCCAGTCGGCGGGGGCGTGCAGGACGGTTTGGCGGGCGTGGTTGACGATGCGGGCGGGCCAGGCCACCAGCTTGCGGCGCAGCGTCTTGGTCGACGACCAGCAGTCGATGCCTTTGCCGAGCAGCAGCGTCCAGCGGCCGAGGTTGTGCGCCAGGACCGTCAGGGTCAGCCACGCGGCGTTGGCGTTGAAGATGCCCGAGGGCAGGTGCGACAGGCCGCCATGGTCTTTGAGGTCTTTGATGACGGGACCACCGGGATCCGGGCCGTGGCCGCCGGTGGCCACGGCCACAGCGAGGCCGACATTCGCTACGCCCGCCGCCGCTACCTCACCGTGGAGGCGGCGCAGGCGATCGCCATCGCCATCGCCGATGCCACCTTCGCCGCCCGCCGCGAAAGCCTGTGGGGCGAGGGGTCGAGCGCGGTGGCCTCGGACTCGCATCGCCGGACTGATCGACAAGCGGGTCAAGTTGCCCGCGGCTGCCACCGGGCGGGCCAACAGCGGGATCAAGGCGTTGACGGTGGTGGGGGCGATGCTGACCGGTGGCGACTGCATCGACGACACCGAGGTGTTGCGCGCGGGCGCGGCCGAGAAGGTGTTCACCCACACGCGGGCGCCGTCCACGATTGGGACGTGGCTGCGCGGGTTCAACTGGGCGGCGGTGCGCATGTTCGACGCGGTGTTGCGCATCGTGCTCGCGCGCGCGTGGGCAGCCGGGCTCGGGCCGAACTTGGACGCCGACCTGACCATCGACGTTGACTCCACGATCTGTCAGGCGTATGGCACCGCCAAGCACGGCGCGAAGTTCGGCTACACCAAGGTGCGCGGCTACCACCCGCTGGTGGCGACCTTGGTCGGCACCGGCGAGGTGCTGCACGCGCGCATGCGCGGCGGCAACGCCGGCTCCGCGCGCGGGGCGGGCACGTTCGTGCGCGAGACGCTGCGACGGGTCCGTGACGCCGGCGCGACCGGTGCGTTGACGGTGCGGGCGGACTCGGCGTTTTACTCCAAAGCGTTCGTCAACGCTTGCGTCGCCCACGACGCGCGCTTCTCAGTCACGGTGAAGCTGTTCAAGCCGGTCAAGGAAGCGATCGAGGCGATCCCCGAGTCGGCGTGGGTGCCGATCGACTACTGGATGCACGGCGGCGCCGACGTCGCCGAGACGACCTACACCGCATTCAAGGGCACCCGCGACGCGCGCGAGCTGCGCCTGATCGTGCGCCGGGTGCGGCCCACGCCGGGCTCCCAGCTGGCGTTGGACGTGGTGTTTGACTACCACCCGTTTCTCACCGACCGGCCCGGCGACACGGTCTGGTTGGAGGCCGACCACCGCCGTCACGCCGTGGTTGAGCTGGGCATCCGCGACCTCAAAGCCGGCGGCCTCGCCCACGTGCCCTCCGGCAAGTTCTTCGCCAACGCCGCCTGGCTCGCCCTGGCCGTGCTGGCACACAACCTCGCCCGCTGGACCCTACGCGCCGCCGGAGGCCGATGGGCCGACGCCACCGCCGAGACGCTGCGACGAAAGCTCGTAGCCACGCCCGCACGACTCGTCAACACCGCCCGCACCATCAAACTGCGGTTCCCCCGCAACTGGCCCTGGGCCGACGCCTACGACGCCGCGCTTGCGACCATCCGCGCGATCCCCGCGCCCACCTGACCGGGCCCCCGCCGCCCACCTGACCGACACGACCCCATCCGCGACACACCGGAACCCCGCCCGGGCGCGGCAGCCTGCCCCCAACCCGACTCCTCCCACTCCAAAACCGCCCCGACGCCATCATCGCCAGCCCGTTCAAAGAACGACCGCCTCAGCGACACTTCCGACCACCCCCACGAAGCTGGCCGTAGGGTCGGACGCTGGCGCGGTGGCAGTGGTTGACCGTGGGGTTGGCAGGACTCTCCGTCCCGTGTCTTTCCCGGCAGACCTCGTCCGCCGCCCCGTGGGTCGCTGCTCCGTTTCCAGCGCCCGCCCGTCGAACCGTGCATGCGGTTCTCCCGCACACGGCTCACCGACGTCTTTCACCGTCAGCGTTCGGCTCATCCCCGCCAGGCCCGGTTTGGCCTGGGGGCGACGACGATCCCTTCAAGGCGGATCAGGCCGAGCTGGTTGGGCGACTGGAAGGCAACTACCGACCAGCCGTAACGTCGCGGCCGTTGGTGACGGCGAGCCACCACCAGCGCGAGACGTTCCAGCGCGTAATCCCTGATCTTGGTGAGGTGCCGGGTCGAGTTTCCGTAACGGAAGTACTCGGCCCAGCCGCGCAAGACGCGGTTGACGTCTCGCACGATCTCCTCGACCGGCAAGCACAGCCTGCGCCGATCCGTGAGTTCACGGACATGGTCGCGGGCGTGTCGCATCGCCTTGTCAGAAGGCCAGCGGGCCAGGAACAGCACGTGACGGTGCCGCTGCGACTCGGCGCGCACCCAGCGGTGGTGGAAGCCGAGGAAGTCCAGCCCCCCACCACCTTCTTGCAGATGCACGATCCGGGTCTTGGCCGCCTTCAGTTGCAGCCCGAGTCCGCCCACGATGGCCTCGAGCGCCGCAAGGGCGCGCTCGGCCTCCTGGCGGCTCCGGCACAACACGACCACATCGGTCGGCGAAGCGCACCAGCTCCCCTGCGCCGTCGGTCTGCCATTCCCGGTCAAGCCGGTGCAGGTAGACGTTACAGAGCAAAGGCGAGATCACCCCGCCTTGGGGCGTGCCGGTGACCGGCTTGCGGACCGCCCCGTCCTGCATCACCCCGGCGCGCAGCATCGCGCGCAGCAGTTTGAGGACGTGGCGGTCACAGATGCGTTCCTCGACCGCCTGCATCAACCCGTCATGCGGAATCGCCTCGAAACACGAGGCAACGTCGGACTCCACCACCCACCGTCTGCCCTGCCAGGCCTCATCGATGAGGACCTGCAAGGCGTCCTGCTGCGCACGCTGCGGGCGGAACCCGAACGAGCACGGCAAGAAGTCGGCTTCAAAGACCGGCTCGATGACGATCTTCGTCGCCGCCTGCACGATGCGGTCACGGACGCGAGGGATCGATAACGGCCGCTGCTCTGACGTGCCGGGCTTGGGTATGAACACCCGACGCGCCGGCAGCGGACGCCAACGATGCTCCCTGAGCTCCGCGGCCAACTCGTCGAGCAGCCGGGAAACCCCGTACTCCTCGACGTCGGCGATGGTTTCCTGGTCGATGCCAGCCGCGCCGCGTTTGCGACGCACGTTGGCCCACGCGCGCTCCAACACATCCCTGCGATGGACCTTGTCGTACAGCGCGTGGAACCGTCGTCCGGGGTCAGCCTTGGCCGCCCGGTACAGCGTTCGTTGCAGTTCTCGGACCTTGTCTTGCTTGGCGGGACTAGCCACGAGGGCACTCACCAGCCTTTCCCTGCACGCGTAACGCGCAGACGAAGCAGCGGCCCTTCCCTCACCGGCGGTTGTGTTGTCCGCTCGGCTCAACCGGTACTACGGCCGCCTCCGACGCCCACCCGGCACGCAGCCCACTTCCCGGCTTAACGGTTATAGGGCGCGACGCTCCGACAGCACCTACTCGCAGGCCATCGGGCCGGGGAGGGCCTCCCCAGTTCCCGCCGTCACCATCTGAACGTTCCGAGCCCCGTACGCCGAGGAGTCCTTCACGGCTGCCTCCAGGCTCTTCACCGCTTCCATGGCCTTCGCCCTGACACCCTGGGGCTCGGCTCTCCCTGTCCCCCGCCCGAAAGCGGGAACCTATAACGACGTGGCAGGCTTCACTTCAAGTTACGGACCGCTCAGTTGCTCCCCCCTACGGGGCTTTCGACGCTGGGCTTCGACCCGGCCCGTTTCCAGGCCGAGCCGCCAGCCTGCTACCGGGCCTCCTGGCAGCTACCCGGACCGGACTCACACCGGCAGGCGACGACGAGCTTGGCGTAGAAGATCAGCTACAGCATCACCTCCACTCACTGGGCGCACGGTGGATTGAGGCTAAATAGGGACCAAGTGAACATAGAAGTGTAAAGTAGGGGTGTTTGGTCTGGCTCTCCCCGGAACAAGGTTGTTAGGGACGTGCCCCGTCGGGTATGGGGTGCCTCCCGTGACTGAAAGGTGGCCTTGATGGCGCGCATGCGTCTGCTCGGCGTGCTGATGATTGTCGTCGTGACGTCTCTTGTGATCGTGGCGTGCGGCGGCGGCGAAGACGATCCGACGCCAGAGACGACAGAGGATGGTGAGTCGACGGAGGCAACCGACGCGATCGATGGCCGTGACGAGCCGTCGGGTGTGACGTTGACTGACGGCGCGCTGGTCGCTGAGGTGGTGACGGCGGAGTTGGACCAGCCGACCGCCGTCGCCTTCGCCCAGGACGACATGCTGGTGACGGAGAAGGCCACCGGCAAGGTGCGGATCGTGCGCGACGGTGAGATCGTCGGCGACGCGATCGATCTGGCGGTGAACTACTTCGATGAGCGTGGATTGCTCGGCATCGCGGTGCACCCGGACTTCCCCGCAGAACCGTTCGTGTACCTGCACTGGACGTGGACCGGCGAGGGCGAGGGCGACGATCAGCTCCTCGGCGCCGACAGCGACGAGGCCACGTCGGTACCCGCACTGGGCAACCGGATCGACCGGTTCCGATGGGAGGACGACGCCCTGACGTTCGATCGGAGCCTCGTGGAGTTCCCCAGCCACACGTTGGACACCGATACCTCCGGCAATGTCCGTGGCAACCACGACGCCGGGCCCCTGACCTTCGGGCCGGACGGCAAGCTCTACACGATGATGGGCGATCAGAACCTCCGCGGCCAGTTGCAGAACATCACCGACGGTCCACAAGCCGATGACGAGCACTTCGCGGGCGTGATCCTGCGCCTGAACGACGACGGCACCATCCCTGAGGACAACCCGTTCTTCGACGCCGGCGCGGAGGTGGGTGGCGAGGTCGGCGAGAACATCCAGATGATCCACACCTATGGCATCCGCAACAGCTTTGGGCTGGCGTTCGAGCCGGGCTCGGGTGCACTGTGGCAGACGGAGAACGGCGACGATTCGTGGGATGAGATCAACGTCTTCGATCCGGGGGCAAACTCCGGTTGGATCCAGCTGATGGGTCCGCCTGAGCGGATGGCCGACTATCGGCAGATGGAGATGGACACCGAGGACGGGTTGGACAACCCGGAGTTCCCTCCGTCGATGCTCGCGGAGGACGCTGAGGGCGCCCAAGCGGCGATGTTCTCCCTACCGGGCAGCGTCTATGCACCGCCGGTGCTGTCGTACGTGTACCCACCTGCCCTCACCGCCATCGGGTTCGTGGGGGACGACAGCCTTGGCGAGGCGTCAGAACGTACGGCCTGGGTCGGCACGGTATTGACCGATTCGCTGCTGCGCTATCCGCTGGCCGCCGACGGGCGAAGCCTGGAGCTGGAGGGTGGCCTGGCCGACGGTGTGGACGACAACGAAGCGAAGGGTGACCTCGGGGAGAGCGAGGAGTACGTCGTCGGCAAGGGCTTCGGAACGATCACCGACATCCAGCACGGACCTGACGGCGGGCTGTACGTCCTCTCGATCAGCGAAGGATCGCTTTATCGCATCAGCGCCGCCTGATACCGCAACCCCGGCGAAGACCTCATTGCCACACCAAATCTCGGAGTACCCATGCACATGAACGTCAAGGGCCTGGCCGCCGGATCGGCAATGCTGCTCGCCCTCGCCGGATGTAGCGACGGCGGGGAGACCTCACCAGCGGAGAACGGTGACGCCGCGGCGAGCACAACCACCGTGTCAGTCGATGACAACGTCTTCGAACCCGACAGCGTGGACGTCTCTGTCGGCGACACCGTTACCTGGGAGTGGGTCGGCACCCAACCCCACAACGTCCGCGCCGATGACTTCGAGAGCGATCTCCAGACCGAGGGCACGTTCGAGCACACCTTCGAGGAGGTCGGCACCCATTCCTACGTCTGCACCGTCCATCCAGGCATGGAGGGCACCGTCAACGTCGCCGAATAGCCCGCCAGCGGACTGCGGTTGATGGTGACCGCGGGAAACCTGGCGACGGTGAGCCGCTCGGGTCCTGGCTGAGCAGGACCCCTCGCACCCCGTCCTTCGTCGACTGCTCCAGCAGCCTGGCGTGGTTGCCGCGGCTCGCGCCGTCGCAATTCTGGACCTCGTCGGGCACACGTCGAAGGGCGGCGCGCTGCCCGCACACCGTCGAGGGGCGCCCGTGCGGCACCCGCCCCGATGGAGAAGCGAGCGGGGCGCTGCTTTCGTTACGAGTCTGTTGAACAGCCGGCGGATCCGTGCAACCTACTGCCAGAACCGGCCCTTGAACTGGGGTTTTGTGGAGCGGGTGAGGGGAATCGAACCCCCATTGCGAGCTTTGGAACCGCAACCACCCCGTTTCACCCGGTCCCGTGTGGATCTCGTTCATCGGCCTGACCTGCGCTTTCGCGCTCAC
>JBBDQS010000024.1 GCA_040905805.1 Egibacteraceae bacterium
ACGCCCGTGGATGTCGATGGGCTGGCGGACGCGGTCGCGGTCACCGCCGGTGGGCCTCACACGTGCGCGCTGCACGCGGACGGCGCCCTGTCGTGCTGGGGGCAAAACAACGCAGGGCAACTCGGTGATGGCACCGTCACCGGCCGGCGCACGCCGGTGGCCGTGGCGGGGTTGACGGACGCGGTCGCGCTCGCCGCCGGCTTCCGTCACACGTGCGCGCTGCGGGACAGCGGCGCCGTGGCCTGCTGGGGCGACAACGAGTTTGGGCAGCTGGGTGACGGCACCGTCACCGGCCGGCGCACGCCGGTGGCCGTGGCGGGGTTGACGGACGCGGTCGCGCTCGCCGCCGGCTCCCGTCACACGTGCGCGGTGCGGGACAGCGGCGCCGTGGCGTGCTGGGGCTACAACCACGCCGGGCAACTCGGTGACGGCTCGGCCGGCGCCCTCACACCCACACCGGTGCAGCGAACCCCAGAGGAGGATGCGCGATGACACCGGCTACCGAACTCGACGAGGAGGTCAAGGCAGGGGATCTGCCAGGGCTGCGCCGGCAGGCAACTGTCCGCCTTTTCGCCGAGCAGAGAGCCAGGGTTGGCCTGGTGTGCGGCGGCGTGGTCGTGGCCGTGGTGGCGCTTGCCGGCGTCAGTCAGGTGATGGCTGGGGTGCCGCCCTCTAGCTTGTGGGAGCCGGTCGCGGGCGTGGCCGTGCGGGTGGGCATCGCCTACCCGCTGGGACGCCGGCTGGTCCGCACCCACCTGGCGCGCTACGTGACCCACGGCCAGACCCGCCGCGACTTCCTGCGCGCCGCGGCCGTGGTCGGGGCGGCCTACGCGCTGCTGCTCGCGACCGTGTGGACCGTCGGCCTGGCCGCCGAGTCGTGGGCCTACCAGGCGCTGGACTGGGCGCACCTGCCGCTGTGGAGCCACCTGTTCCACACACCTCAGCAGGTGTGGCTGGTGTTCGTCGAGTACGGGCTGATCATGGCGCTGTGGACGGCGGCGGGCGCGGCCGTGGCCGCGTCGAAGTTCCACTCCCCGTCGCGCTCCTGGGGGTTCCTGGCCGCCCTGGCGTTGGTCGCGCTGGCCGAGAGCGCGGTCGGCACCCCCCTGCCCGGCGGCGTCGGGTTCACCGTCTCACCCCCGCTCCTGGCAGCGGTGGCGCTGTGCGTAGCCGTGATCGCGGCGGGCGGCGCGGTGACCTGGCGGGTCCTGCGCGCCACCCCCGTGCCGAGGAGCAGGTCATGACCAAATCTGTCACCCAGCCGACCGCGGGCACCGCCGTGGCACCCCCAGCCCGCACGACGGTGGCCCGCGTGCTCACCTGGGAATCAGCGTGGGTTGTCATGGGAGCGCTTGGCTTGCCTTTCGTCACGGCCCTGTGGGTCCTCATCGAGTTCGTGTCGGAAGGAGAAGTGTTCGCCCTGTGGGGTCCGGTGGCCGGCCTACTGGGTCGCTACGCCTTTGGGTATGCGATCGGTCACTCCCTGGTCGGTGTCATGCTGCCGCGCTACCTGCTGCACGGCGCGACCCGGCGTTCGTTCCTGCGCCAGGCCCCATTGGTTGGCACGGCGCTCGCGGCCGGGGGGGCGGTGGTGGTGGGCGCCGGTTGGCTGGTCGAACGGGCGGTGTTCCGCCTCGCCGGCTGGCCCTACGCGCTGTCCACCGGGGCCGACGAATCCTTCTTCGGTTTCCTCGGCCAGGTCGCTGCCGGGGGTCTGTACACGTTCATGCTGCAGCAGCCGTGGACGGGTGTGTGGCGCGTGGTCGTGGTGCACTGGCTGGTGTTCACCCTGTGGGCCGCCCTGGGTGCGTTGCTGACCGCGGGCTTCGCGCGGGGCCGCCTCGTCGGCCTGGGGTGCGTCCCGGTGAGCCTTGCGCTGCTCGCGGTCGCCGAGCCGGGGATCAGCCTGCCCGTGCCGTTGCCCCTGCCCCCACCGGTGGTCGCCCTTGTGATCGGCTGGCTGCTGGCGTGGGCGTTTGTGTGGGTGCTCGTGGCGCGCGCGCCGCTGCGGGTGGACCCGGCATGACCGCGCCGCGGCAGGCGGCGGCGTGTCCGGGGCATGACGGGCGCAGGCCCACGCGGGACGAAGGGGTGGCGACGATGGCTGACCGGGCACGCAGGCTGGGGCGGCTGGTGCCCGCCGGGTTCGTGGTGGCGCTCGCGCTGGCGGTGGCAGGCTGCACGGGCGGGACCGACACCCCCCAGCCAGCCGGACCGGGGACCAACGGCGCGGCCGCGGGCGGGCCGCTGGGCGCCGGCGACGGGCACAGCTGCGTGGTGGGTGACGGAACCGTGGCCTGCTGGGGCAACAACCTGTTCGGCCAACTCGGTGACGGCACCGACACCGACCGGGCCACCCCGGTCAGGGTCGAGGGACTGCGTGACGCAGTCGTGGTCGCCGCTGGCCAGGCCCACACGTGCGCGCTGCGCAGCAACGCCACGGTGGCCTGCTGGGGGGAGAACTTCTTCGGCGAGGTCGGTGACGGCACGAGTGTCCTCGATGACGGCGACAGCGCCACTCGACGCGTCCCGGTGGCGGTCGAGGGCGTGGACGACGTGGTGGGGGTCACCGCCGGCCTGGGTCACACGTGCGCGCTGGGGCAAGGGGGCGGCATCTGGTGCTGGGGGGGCAACGGATCCGGCCAGCTCGGTCGCCACACCCGCGGGGAAGGGGCCACCCGCTCGGTGTGGTGCGGGCGCCGGGGTGGGCCGGGTTGCTCGCACACCGCCCGCTCGCCGACGCGGTCGCGCTCGCCGCCGGCGGCATGCACACGTGCGCCGTCCGGGCCGGCGGCACCGTCGCCTGCTGGGGCGAGGATGATGCTGACCGCCCCCTGGGCATCCCGGTCGTCATCGAGGGAGTCACAGACGCGGTCGGGATCGCCGCCGGCGGCATGCACACCTGTGCGCTGCGGGCCGACGGCTCCGTGGCCTGCTGGGGCGTCAACGACTGGGGACAGCTCGGCGACGGCACAGACCGCGCACGGCCTGCTGCCGTAGCGGTCGAGGGCCTGGGCGACGCGGTCGCGGTCGCCGCCGGCCTGGCTCACACGTGCACGTTGCGCGAAGGCGGCGACGTGGCGTGCTGGGGGGACAACGAGCACGGCCAGCTCGGGGATGGGACCACCATCACCCGGTCGACGCCGGTGAGCGTGGAGGGAATCGACGACGCGGTCGCGCTCACCGCCGGTTGGGATCATACGTGCGCGCTGCGCGAAGACGGCGACGTGGCGTGCTGGGGGCGCAACGAGCACGGCCAGCTCGGAGATGCAACCACCACCAACCGATCGACGCCGGTCGCGGTCACGGCCGAATCGCTAGTGCCTGGAGCGAAATAACGGTGCCGGTAGGATGGTGCCCGTACCCTGTCGGGGATGGCGGTCAACGAGGTCGCGATCAACCGGCGGCGGCGTCTGCGATGGTGGCCCCACCATGAACCCTGCTCCGATGACGGTCCACCCAACACCGGCACACTAGCGTGGCGCTCGGAGTCGACGGCGTGCAGGTCGGGTGCTGGACCGACGAGGAGCATCACACCGGCTGCACGGTCGTGCTCGCCGCGCCAGGATCGCTGGGTGCCGTCGCGGTGCGCGGCGGTGCACCGGGCACCCGCGAGGCGGCGGCGCTGGGCGCTACGGGCAGCGTTCGGGAGTGCCACGCGATCGTGCTGTCCGGTGGCTCGGCGTTCGGGTTGGCGACCGCCGACGGGGTCGTCGACTGGTGCGAAGCCAACGGCATCGGCTACGACAAGGCGGTCGCGCGCATCCCCATCGTCGGCGGTGCGATCGTCTTCGACCTCCGGCTACGCGGCACGCCCCGGCCCGGACGGGACGCCGGGTGGGCGGCGTGCGAGGCTGCGTCCGACGCCGACCCTCCCATGGGGTCGGTGGGCGTCGGCGCCGGCTGCACCGTCGGCAAGGCCGCCGGCATCGGGTACGGCTCCAAGGGCGGCCAGGGCTGGGCGGTGGTGCGCGACGGCGGGGTGACGGTCGGGGCGCTCGTGGCCGTCAACCCGTTGGGTGACGTCCTCGACGAGCAGAACCGCGTCCTGGGCGGCTCCCGCGCACCCAGCGACGCGTCGCGCTTTCCGCAGCACGCCGCGGCGCTGTCCGCCGCGCCCGAGGCCGGGAACGCCCCCGACCCCCTGGACAACACGATCGTGGGGTGCCTGGTGACCGACGCCCGACTGTCAAAACCCGACGCGGTCCGCGCCGCCGACCTCGCGCACACCGGCATCGCCCGGTCGGTCTCGCCGGCGCACACCTCATTCGACGGCGACGCGCTGTTCCTCCTTGCCGCCCAGCGGGTGGACGCCGGGGTGGACCTCGTCGCGGACCTCGCGGCGCAGGCCGTCGCTGCGGCGGTGCGCGCCGGCGTCCGCCACGCCACGGCCATCCCCGGTTTCCCCGTCGACCCACGCGCCCGCACGACCCCCGGCACCTGAGAGTCGGGTGGCGAGGCGGCAGGCAGGGCCATGACGAACGCAGCGCCGTCGTGGTGAAGCTCGACGTGGTCGGTGGGTCCGAGCGCCCGGGCCACGGGGTGGCCGAGCCCGCTACCGCCATGACCATCCAGGGTGGCCAAGCGGTCGAGGATGCGGTCGCCGTCATCGGCTGACGCGCCCGCGTCGTCGTCGGTGATGCGGACGACGACCTGGCGGGTAAGTGCGGTGGGTCCGGCGTGGTCGAGCAGCAGCGCCCCGGGCCGTCCATCGGCCGCCACACGCCCGGCCCTGCGCGATGGCTTTGGGATCTTTCTCGGCGAGGATCAGGGCTGCGTGCGGAAGCGGTCGACCCAGGCCTGCAGCTGCGGCGACGAGGCCGACGCGGCCTGGGCCCAGGTCTCGTACTCCATCACGGCCCGCAGGTCCCCGGTCTCCACGGCAATGCCGACCCCCCGTTTGATCTGGCGGGCCAGGGCGGGGTCGACGGCGGCGAAGCGCGTGGCCAGGGCGACGGCGGCCTCGACGGGGTCGGGCTCGGGTCCGTCGGCCAGGCCCCAGGTGACGGCCCGGTCGGCGTCGATGGTCTCACCGAGCAGCAGGGTGCGCAGCGCGCGTCCCGGGCCCAGGGCCTGCACGAGGAACCACGTGGCGCCGCCACCGGGGTGCAGCCCGATCCCGGCGAAGGTCGCGCCGAAGGCGGCGGCGGGTCCGGCGACCCGTAGGTCGCAGGCCATGGCGAGGTTCAGCCCGGCCCCGACGGCCGGCCCCCCGACCGCGGCGATGGTGGGGCACGGCAGCGCGCGCACGGCCAGAAAGAGCCCGTAGTAGTCCCGCAGGTCGTCGTGCACCTCGGTCACCGGCCGGTCGGGATCACCGAACAGGACCGGCAGGTCGGCACCCGCGCAGAAGGCCGGTCCCTCCCCGGCGACGACCAGGGCCCGCACGGACGCGTCGGTGTAAAGGTCCCGGCAGTGGGCGGTGAGCTCGGCGCTCATCTGCCGACCGAGGGCGTTGCGTCGCTCCGGGTCGGTGAGGGTGAGCAGGGCAACGCCGTCGGTCAGCTCCTCCAGGCGGGTCGTCGGCATGGGCGCCTCCGGTCTCGGACGGGCGGTCGACCGGCCACGATACGGGCGCGCGATGCCGGTCGTGCGATGCTGTGGGCACTGGCCACCGTCGCCGAGGACCCCCGTTGCCGCCTGCTGCCCGCGACCTACATCTCGCCACCGCCACGCCGGACGACACCCGGGCACTCGGTGCCGCGATCGCGGCGGCCCTGCGTCCGGGCGACGTGCTGTCGCTCACCGGGGAGCTCGGCGCGGGCAAGACGTGCTTCGTGCAGGGCGCGGCGCAGGGTCTCGGGGTCACCGAACGGGTCACGAGCCCCTCGTTCGTGCTGCGGCGGGAGTACCGCGGCCGCCACCCGGTCGTGCACCTGGACGTGTACCGGCTGGAGACGCTGCGCGAGGTCGAGGATCTCGGCTACGAGGACGTGCTCGCCGCCTCGCACGTGACGTTCATCGAGTGGGGCGACGCGATGAGCCCGTTGCTGCCCGCCGACTACCTCGAGGTCGAGCTGTCCCTGGAGGACCTGCCACCGGGGTCGGCGGCGTCCGGCGCCCAGGGCGACGTGCCGCTGCAGGAACCGCGGCGTATCGTGGTGCGACCCCATGGGGCCGACTGGGCCCGGCGGCTCACCGACCTGGCCGCCGACCTGTCGCCCTGGACGCGGCACGAAGAGGAGTCGTGAGAGGACCCCATGCTGGTGCTCGGTATCGAGACATCGACCTCGCAGTCGAGCGTCTGCCTGGCCACCGAGCAGCAGGTCGTCGCGGCAGCGACGCTCGGTCGCCCGCAGTCCCACGCCGAGTTCCTCACCCCCGCCATTGCGTTCTGCCTGCGCCAGGCCAACCTCGACGTGAGCGCGATCTCCGGCATCGCGGTGAGCCTCGGGCCCGGTCTCTACACCGGCATGCGGGTGGGGATCGCGACGGCCCAGTCCCTGGCGCACGCCCGCGGCCTGCCGGTGGTCGGCCTGGTGTCCCTGGACCTGCTGGCCTTCTCCATGCGCCACGGGCCCCCCATGGTGTGCAGCGTGCTCGACGCGCGCCGCGGCGAGCTCTTCTGGGGCTTCTACCGCCACGCCCCGGGCGGCATGCAGCGGGTCAGCGAGCTGCGGGTGGGCCCGCCCATGCGGTTGGCCGCCGAGGTCGAGGCCATCCGCGAGGACGTGCTCGCCGTGGGTGACGGCGCGATCGCCACGGCGGCCCTGTTGGAGTCCGCCGGTGCGGCCGTGGCGGGGTCCCCCGCGACCGCTTCGCCAAGCGCCCGGTGCCTCGTGGAGCTGGCCCTGCCCCGCTTCCTGCGGGAGGAGACCCAGCGGCCGGAGGACCTGAAGGCCGTCTACCTGCGGCAGGCCGACGCGCGCATCAACTGGGAGCAGCGGGGCGCGCTGTTCGGCGGCCGGCCGAGCGGCGCGACCGCGGCGGCGGGCGAGGTGGGACCGTGATCGCCCAGCTGCACCGTCACGCCCTGGCCGGTGTCACCGTCGTGCCCATGCGCCGCCGCCACCTGCGCGCGGTGCTCGCCATCGAACAGCAGGTCTATCCGCGGCCGTGGTCACCGAACCTCTTCGCCGCGGAGTTGGCGCAGGGTCCGAGTCGGCGCTACCTCGTCGCGCTTGCCCCTCGGCGGGGGTCCGCTCTCGGTCCGCGCGTCGGTCGGGAGGTCGTGGGCTACACCGGGCTGATCCTGCAGCCGGGGGACCACGGCCGGCCGGGGGAGGGCGACGCCCACGTGACCACCGTGGCCGTCCACCCCCACCACCACCGCCGCAAGGTGGCCAGCCGTCTGCTGCACGCGCTGCTGGCCGAGGCGCGCCGCGTGGGTGCGCGCGCGGCGACGTTGGAGGTCCGCGTCGCCAACCGGGGCGCCCAGCGCCTCTACACGGCGTTCGGGTTCGCGGGGGTGGGCGTGCGGCCCGGCTACTACGCCGAGACGGGGGAGGATGCGCTGATCATGTGGATCAGCGAGCTGCAGAGCGACGAGATGGGCGCTTGCCTGGCCGCGCAGGCCGCCCGACTGGGCGATCCGGGCGGTGCCAGCGGGGCACCCGACCTGCACGTCCCGTGGGTCAAGGGGCGCCGGGGTCTGGAGGTCCCGTAGTGCTGGTCCTCGGGATCGAGACGTCGTGCGACGAGACGGCGGCGGCGCTCGTCGAGGACGGGGTCCGGGTGCGATCCAACGTCATCGGCTCGCAGGTCGAGCAGCACCGTCCCTACGGCGGCGTCGTCCCCGAGATCGCTGCGCGCGCACATCTGGAGCTGCTCCTGCCGGTTCTGGACCGCACGCTCGTGGAGGGCGGGGCGACGTACGCCGACGTGGAGGGCGTGGCCGTGACCGTCGGCCCCGGTCTCGTGGGGGCGCTCCTGGTGGGTGTCGCAGCGGCGAAGTCCCTGGCACTGGCGCGCGATCTGCCGTTCATCGGCGTGCACCACCTGGAGGGCCACGTCTACGCCGGTCAGCTGGAGTACGGGCTGCTGGAACCGCCCATCGTCGCGTTGGTGGTCAGCGGCGGCCACACCAGCCTGGTGCTGCTCGGCGCCGCCGGGGGCTTCACGACGCTCGGCGCCACGGTCGACGACGCCGCCGGCGAGGCCTATGACAAGATCGCCCGGTTCCTGGGGCTCGACTACCCCGGCGGCCCGGAGATCGACCGGCTTGCTCGCGAGGGGGACCCCGGCGCCATCACGTTCCCCCGCGCGATGCTCGGCCAGCAGGGCTACGATTTCTCGCTGTCGGGGTTGAAGACCGCTGTGGTGCGGGAGCTCCGTCGACGACAGGGCGCCGGCGAGGAGATCCACATCCCCGACGTGGCCGCGTCGTTCCAGGAGGCGATCGTCGATGTGCAGGTTCGCAAGACCGTTGCCGCCGCCCGCGAGCACGACGTCGGACAGGTGACGATGGTCGGGGGGGTGGCGGCCAACAGCCGGCTCCGGGCACGGATGGCCGAGGCCTGCGATCAGGCGGGATTGCGCCTGCAGACCCCGTCCCCCGGGCTCTGCACTGACAACGGCGCCATGATCGCCGCAGCAGGCTGGAACCGCCTGTCCGCAGGGGAGCGCTCACCGCTGGACGTCGCCGTTGACCCGGGCCTGGCCTGGGCGGAGGCGCCGGCGTGAGCGCCCCGACCGCGTCGGCCGGCGCCCGCCGATTGGACCAGCCGGGGATCGAGCGCCTCACGGGGCTGCTGGAGTCGGGCTTCGACGGGCGCAGCGACCCGATGGCCCACCAGCACCTGCTCGACGCACTGGACCGCCACGAACACGTCCGCTTCCTGGTCTGGCCACCCGCCGACCCGGTCGGCGTGCTCTACATCGGCGCGTCCGGGGCGGTGATGGCGGCGGGCGACCCGGAGGCCGCCACGGCGTTCGCCGGACCGGCCGAGCACGCCGACTGGCGGGTCCTGCTCGGCGATGCCGTCCCATGTCAGGCGCTGCTGGACGCGAGCAGCAAAGGGTTCTTCCGCCGTCGCCACTCGGCCCGGGAGCAGCGGTTCATGGCCACCACCGCCCCGCTCGGCTCGCCCCACCTGCCGGGTCTGCGCCGGGCCGAGCCGGCAGAGCTGGAGCGTCTGACGGACTTCGCCTGCCGGCTGCACGTCGAGGACCGCATGGGCCCCCAGATATCCAGGGCCGGCCGCGCCGCCGTGCGGGCGCGGATGCACGACAGCATCACGGCCGGCGCGACCTGGGTGCTGGAGCGCGACGGGCTGAGCGTCGCAAAGATCGACCTGTCGCTGTCGTCGCCCCGCCGGGGCGCGCAGCTGGCCGGTGTGTACGTCGAGGAGCCGTGGCGTGGGCTCGGCCTCGGATCCGCCGCCATCGCGGCCGTGACGGCCGAGCTGCTCACCCAGGGGTTACCGTGCGTCACGCTGCACGTGCGAGCGGACAACGGGGCGGCCATCGCCGCCTACCGGCGGGCCGGCTTCGCGGACCGGGGGCCCTGGCTGCTCGCGTTGCGCTGATGCTGGCTGTGCCGGATGTGGCGGTCACCCCAGCGACACCACGAGGATGCAGGGAGGCGAGCGCTACCGAGCGGGGGTGAGCAGGCCCTCGCCCTCGAGTCGGCGGATCAACTCGTCGGGCCCGGTGCCGTACACCACCGACAGGGCACGCAGGTCCTCGGCCCGGATCGTCAGCACGCTGCCGTTGAAGTCGCCGCGCTGCAGCTGGATGGTGTGGGCGAAGCGGAACACGGGCAGGAGGTCGGGGTCCAGGTCGGGGCCGGCCAGCCGCCGGAGATCGAGCATGACCGTGGTCGGGGGCGCGGCTTGCGCGGGGGTCAGCGGGTCTTCCTTCGGCAGCAGCTCCGACACCGGGACGTTGTAGAACTCGCTCAGCTCCGCCAGCTTGGGGACGGACACCGCGCGGTCCCCACGCTCGTAGGAGCCGACCACCACCGCCTTCCAGCGGCCGCCGGAGACCTCCTCGACCTGCTGAAGGGTCAATCCCTGCTGCTGGCGGATGGCACGCAGGCGATCCCCGAGCCGATGCTGGTACTCCGTCACCCGACACCTCCACGCGGCGGACTCGCGGGAACTCGACCATCCGTTCCTGGCTGTCGTGCACCACCTGGCCGTACTTCCGTGGGCACGGTACCACGGCGTTACCCTGCGTGACGAGGCTGATCCAGGTGGTAGACCTGAGCGTATCAGGCTCAGATCCGGCGGTGGCACGCTTGCACTCGACGCACCTGACTGCTAATGTCCAACTGGCACTCAGGCATGGGGAGTGCCAACGCTCCCCGGCACCCGCAGATGATCGAAGGAGGACGGCATATGGCGACCGCCACGAAGGTTTCGCTCAAACCACTCGAAGACCGCGTTGTGGTGCAGACCGATGAAGCCGAGGAGGTGACGGCCAGCGGTCTGGTCATCCCCGACAGCGCGCAGCAGAAGCCCCAGCAGGGCACCGTCGTGGCCGTCGGTCCCGGGCGGATCTCCGACCAGGGCGAGCGCATCGCGCTCGACGTCTCGGCGGGCGACACGGTCGTCTACTCGAAGTACGGCGGGACCGAGATCTCCCACAAGGGCGAGGACTACCTCATCCTGTCCGCCCGCGACATCCTCGCGATCGTCGAGAAGTAGGCCCACCACCGACCCATATCAGGGCATAGGTTTCTAGGAGGTAATGCATATGGCAAAGCAACTCGCGTTCCACGAGGACGCTCGACGCAGGCTGGAGACCGGGGTCAACAAGCTGGCCGACGCGGTCAAGGTGACCCTGGGGCCCAAGGGCCGCAACG
>JBBDQS010000025.1 GCA_040905805.1 Egibacteraceae bacterium
TGGCCATGCTCCTCACCTCCCTCCGCACCTCCCCAACGTCGGCTGTCCATGCGCAGGGAACCAGGGGGACCTGTTGGGCAACGCGATGACTTGGTGGGACCACGACACCGGCAGCGTGTGGAGCCAGCTCACCGGCGAGGCGGTCCTCGGCCCTTTGCGCGGCGCCCGTCTGGAGCTGCTCCCGTCGACGCTCACCAGCTGGGGGGTGTGGCGGGCGGCCAACCCGGAGACGACCGCGCTGGACGAGCCGGGCGGGCCCAGCGGCTTCGATGTTGACGAGGTGCTGATCGCCGTCGACCTCGGTGATGAGTCGCTCGCCGTGGCTGTGACGGTGTTGCGGGAGCGGGGCGTGGTCAACGCCACTGTCAACGGGGTCCCGCTGGGCGCATTGACGGTCTTGCCTGGGGATTTCCGGGTCATTTCCCCGGCGGTCGTGTCTGGGACACTGGTGGGGGCTGAGCCGTGTCGCGTTGTTGGCGGCTGCGCCAGACGTAGCCGATCGCGGTCGCGATCGCGCCTGTGAGCACGAGCCCGGACAGCACCGGTCGGGTGCCGATCGCGGTGGTGAGCTGCGAGGACAGGGTCTCCACGCCGGTGATGATCCGGCCGCTGCTGGGGGTCCCCTGCCCGGGGCCGAGCACGGTCGCCCAGTAGAAGACGATGTAGCCGCCTGCGAGCACGAGCAGGCCGCCGGCCACCCGCGTGGTGTAGCGCGCCATTGCCCGGACCCGTTTGACGAAGGCGTCCTTTCCCAGGGCCAGCGCGACGGCCACGCCGAGCAGGGGCAGGGCCATGCCCAGCGCGTAGGTGGCGAAGGTCGCCACGCCCGCGGCGAGGCTGTCTTGTGTGCCCGCGCCGCCGACGACGACGAGGAACACCGGCAGGGTGCACGACAGCGACGCGATCGCGTAGGAGACCCCGAACAGGGCGGTGGGCCCGGTCCCGGTGCCGGACCCCGCGCTGGCGCCGGCGCGGGTGATGGTGGGCAGCCGCACGGGGATCGAGCGTCCGGTCAGCATGAGCGTGCCGACCGCGGCGAGGCCCACGCCGACCGCCAGCGCAGCGAAGGGGATCGCGGTGGTCAGCCAACGGGCGCCGGCGGTCAGCCCGATTCCGGCCAGGCCGAAGACGGTCAGGAAACCGACCGAGACGGTCAGGCCGACGCGCAGGGCGCGGGCCACCGCCGCGGGACGGGACTCGGCGGTGTCGCCGGTGCCCAGCAGGAACGACAGGTAGGCGGGCAGCATCGCGAAGCCGCACGGGTTGACGCTGGCGACCAGACCGGCGGCGAACGCCAGGGCGAAGGGCGCGTCCATCACGCTGCCACCCCGAACGCCTGCTCGATCGCCCGCTCGAGCTGCGCGCGCGATAGCGCTCCGGTGTGGGTGTCAACGATCTGGCCGGACCCGTCGATGAAGACCGTGGTGGGCATGCCGATTCCACCGAAGGCGGTGAACAGCTCACCGACCGGGTCGCGGCCCAGGTCGTAGGTCACCCCGGTGCGCTCGACGATCTCGGCTGCGGCGTCGGGGTCGTCCTCCAGGTTCAACCCGATGAACGCGACCTGGTCGCCGACGTCGGCGTGCACGGGCTCGAACGCCGCGCTCATCTCGGCCACGCACGGCGGGCACCACGACGCCCAGAAGTTCACCACCATGGGGGTGCCGGCCCAGTCGGCCAGGCGCACGACGCTGCCGTCGAAGTGCTCGAAGGTCGTGTCGAGCATCGCCGGTCGCCCCGTGGAGACATCGCCGTCCCCGGCCGGGGCAGTGGGGGCGGCGGGGGTGTCGCCTGAGTCGGCGCCCCCACCGGTGAGCAGCGCCGCAGCGCCGACCGCAACGACCAGGGCGATGCCGAGAAGTACCTGTCGGGTCATGAGGTCACCACACGGGTCTCGGGTCGGAACGCGAACTGGACGAACCAGAAGGTGTCGTCGTGGTTGAAGCGCTCGAGCTCGTGATCCTCGAGGGCGCCGTCGACGGCCCGGCCCAGCACGTTCCAGGTGCTGCCGGTCTCCCGGTCGCGGAACGCATCCTGGCCGGCGGGCTCGAAGGTCAGCTCCTGGCCGTCGACGACCGGACGGAACACCCCCGTCGCACCGATGTCGCGGCTGTCGGCGATGGTGCGCTCGTCGAGGGCCGAGGTGGTGCCAGGGGCCCAAAAGACCACCGCGGGCTCACCGGCGACCTCGTCGTGGATCACGCGCTGCTCGGTCAAGGCATCCCAGGCGTAGGCGACGGGGTCGTCCTCCCCGCCGGTGGTCACCACCCGCGCCATCTGCGGCAACGGACCGTCGGTGTCGCCGTCGAACAGGAACGGTGACCTGCCCGTGTCGTAGCCGGTGTAGGGGTTGGTGCCGTAGGGGCGGTCGTGGCCGGTGTCGCGGGACAGCACCTGCCCGTCGGGCCACGACGACCGATAGGCCTCCCACGACACGATCTGTAGCGGCAGGCGCGTCAGCTCGTCACCGAGCCGCTCCCCGACGATCGCCTCGCCGGTGAACTGTGACCACAGGCTGCGGGTCGCCCGGTCATACATCACCAGGTTGGAGCGCCACAGCCGACCCGACGTGCCGAAGTCGAGGACCTCGCCGTCGAGGGTGCGCTCGAAGACCAGCCCGGAGTTGCACAGCGGGCAGTAGGTGACCACCACCGGTATGTCGTCCACGACATCGTTGACGATCTCGTGGAACGTCAGGATCGCCAGCGGGTAGGCGCGCGCGTCGTCGCCAAGCTCCACGACCAGCACGGGCTCTTGGGGTGCGAGCCACTCGTCGGCCTCCCCGACGCCCTCGAACACCGGCTCGTCGATCGGTGGGATGCCGTCGGGCGGCGGACCACCCGAGCGGATCTCCTCCAGCGGCACCGACGCCGGTACCTTCACGCCCGCCGCCTCCAGCTCCCACGGCCACGGTGGCGGATCGGCTTGCGACACGCTCGCCGCGTCGTCGGCGGCGTTGGCGGCCTGGTCGAGCACGGTGTCGGCCGTGCACGCGGTCAGCAGCAGACCACCGCTTACGATGACGGCGGTCAGCAGTCCTAGCTGCACGGTGTCCTCCACGCGTCGGGTTGGCCTTGTCGTGTGGGAAACCCGCTGCGGGTCCGGGGACTTCCCCGGACCCGCTTGTGGCTGGCTGCAGGCTGCTCAGGCGTGGGACGCGACGTGTCGCTGCTCGCTGGACTGGGTGAATGCCTGGAAGACGAGCCCCAGTGCCAGCCCGTAGAGCAGATGGCCCATGAGGCTTTGCATCTGCATCTGGCCGATCTGGAAGACCGACATGCCCATGTAGGCGGGCATGATCAGCAGCGCGCCGGCCACCCACCAGACCACCCCGTAGACCGCGCCCAACCCGACGGCATGCGCCCAGGAGCGCGACGCCCCACCCAACGTCAGCGCGTAGCCGACCCCGAACAGCGTCGAGATCGCCAGGTGCACCGCCCAGCCGACGCCGGCGCTGTCCTGCTCGACCAGGCCGGCGATCATCCCCATCATCCCCATCATGTGCATCAGGGCGCCGAACATGACCCCTCCGGCGAGCCCTCCAACGATGCCTCCGAGCAGACGTTTCGAATCCATCAAGCAACAACTCCTTGTCTATGGCAGGAAATGGCTGACGGGGCGGGCAACCCGCCGTGCCGGTCGCGCTATTCCGTCTCGGGCAGGCCAGGGGCAGGCCAGGGCAGGCACTGGGAATGCACCGACAGGCCTGCGGGTTACCCAAGGGGTCCCTCGGTGGAGGTTGCCCCACCCTGATCCCCAGCAGCGAGGAGCAATACGGCGGTGGAGGGTCTGCAGGAGTTCGTGGCGTCCACGGGTTGGGCGGCACCGGTCGTGTTCGTCGTGGTGTATGCGGTGGGGACAGTCCTGTTGGTGCCTGGGGCGGCGATGACCGCCCTGGCCGGGGTGCTGTTCGGCCCGCTGGTGGGCACGGGGCTGGTCGTCGTGGGGGCCACGGCTGGCGCGACGGCGGCGTTCGTGCTGTCCCGTCGGCTGGGTCGCGCGCGCATCCAGCGGTTCCTGGGCCCACGGCTGACCAAGGCGGACGGCTGGTTGGAGCGCCGCGGCTTCGCCACGATGCTCGGTCTGCGCCTGGTGCCGCTGGTGCCCTTCAACGTGCTCAACTACGCGGCCGGCCTGTCGCGCATGGCGACCCGGCCCTACGTCGGCGCGACCGCGTTGGGGATCGTGCCGGGAGCGTTCGCCTACGCCTCGTTGGGGGGGACGCTGGATGACCCGTTGTCGGCACGGTTCCTCGGAGCGGTCGCGCTGGTCGTGGCGCTGGCGGTGGCCGGCACGTGGGGCAAGCGCTTCCTGAGCCGCTCAGCGGTGCCGGCCCCAACGGGCGGCGACGGTCAGGGCGAGCAGCGGCGGGGCGACGAACAGCAGCGTGAGCGTTGAGGCGACCTGGGGATCGTGCTGGACGAACGGGACGAGCAGCAGGGGCAGCATGGGGGTGGCGCCGGCGACCGCCAGGCTGGTGCCGTACTGGCTCCACGACACGAGGAACCCCAGCAGCAGCGCGAACGCCAGGGCGGGCGCTACGGCGGGCACGGTGACGTGGCGCAGACGGCTGGCGCGGGTGGCACCCAGCGTCGCGGCGGCCTCCTCCAGGCGGGTGACCCGGGCGGTGAACCCGGCGGCGAGCAGCAGTGCGACGTAGGGCAGGACGTAGACCAGGTGGGCGGCGACCAGCCCGGCCAGCGAGTCGGCCAGGCCCCAGCGCAGCAGCCAGGTGCTCAGTCCGTGACCGACCGCCAGTGGGGGGACCAGCAGCGGCAGCGCGATCAGCACGAGCAGACCGACGCGGACCCGGGGTGCCCCGCGAGCGAGCACCCGGCTGGCGGGCCAGGCCAGGAGCAGGGCCAGCGCCGCGGTGGCCAGCGCGACGAGCAGTGAGTTGCGCAGGGCGGGCCAGGCACTGCCGGAGGTGGACAGCACCTGTGCGAGCCCGCGTGTCCCCAGGCGCTGGGGCACGATCGCGGGGTGGCGCCACACGTCGGCGGCGGCACGGACCACCAGCAGCGCGAAGGGTGCTGCGTACAGTGCGGCGAGCATCCCCACGCCGATCCTGCGGAACCGGTGTTCAGGCATCGGCGTGGCGGGCGGCTCTGGCGGCGGGCAGGGCGAGCAGCAGCGCCAGCCCGGAGGTGAGCAGCAGCAGCGCGGCGGCGCGGGCCTGCCCGGCGAGCTCGACGCTGCGGGTGTGCTCCAGTGCCAGGGTGGCCAGGGTGGGCGGGTAGGTTGGGCCCACGATCAAGGGCACCTCGAAAGCCCCCACGACGAAGGCGGCCACGATCAGGCTGCCGGCGACCAGCGGCATGCGCACCGCCGGCCACACGACCGTGGTGAAGGCGCGCAGCCGACCGGCGCCGAGCACGGCGGCGGCTTCCTGGCGTCGGCGCACCGCGGGGGTCCAGGCGGCGGCGGTCAGCAACGCCAGGAACGGCAGCTCTTTGTACACGTACACGGCGATGACGCCGATGCCGGCGCGGTCACCGACGAGGTCCACGGGCAGCCCGCCGAGCATACGGTCGGCCAGGCCGCCGGGGCTGAGCCACAATGCGGCGGTGACGGCGACGACCAGGTGGGGCACGAGCACGGGAAGACCAAGGCCGACGCGTGCCCACACGTGGTCGCGGATCAGCGCGGCGACGGGGATCGCCAGCAGGGCGGCCAGGACAGTGGCGACGACGGCGGTGCGCACGGTGAAGACCAGCGCGTCGACAAAGGAGGGGTCGGCGACCACCGCGACCCACGCCGCGCCAGTGCGCGTGCCGGCAGGCCCGCGCAGGCTCGCGGCCAGGCCGCCGGCCAGCGCGCCGCCGAACAGCATCACGATCACGGCCACCGCCGGCGCTGCCCCGAGGGCCCGCTGATGCTCGACCGGGCGGTGCGCCGCGCGGTCGTGCCGACCCTTGACCGGGTCGGGCGACGGCTGGCCGGCACCGGGATCACCGCCGACGCGCTGACCGTGACCGGCCTGGTCGTCGGGCTGGGCGCCGCCGCCGCTGTGGCCACGACCCGCTGGTGGCTCGGGCTGGGGTTGTGGCTGGCCAACCGCCTGCTCGACGGACTGGACGGCGCGGTCGCCCGGGCCGGCGTGCCCTCGGAGTCGGGTGCGTTCCTCGACATCGTCTCGGACTTCACCGTCTACGGGGCGTTCGTCGTCGGGGTCGCCGTGGCGGTGCCCGACGCGCGGCTGGCGTGCGCCGTGCTGCTGTGCACCTACTACGTCAACGGGGCGTCGCTGCTGGCCTACTCCTCCCTGGCCGAGCGGCGTGGGCTGGCCGCCGTCGACGAGCGGGGCGTGCGCTTCCTGGGTGGGCTCACCGAGGGCACCGAGACGGTGATCGTGCACAGCCTGTTCTGCGTCGTGCCCGCCGCGGCGGCGCCGATCGCCTGGGTCTTCGCTGTCGCGGTCGGGCTCACCGCGGGCTGGCGGACGCTCGCCGCCGCGCATGCCCTGCGGGGGTCGTGAGTCGCGCATCAGGCGCGGGTGACCGCGCGCCGCGCCCCGAGCAGCGGTCTGACGACCCGCCTGGTGCGGTCAGTGAGGAACCGCCGGCGCAGGTGCGCGGCGCCGGCCGTGGCCGCGCCCAGCGCGAACGTCGGGTAGGGGTGCACGGTCTTGAACACATCACCCACCCCGGCGCGGCGTGCCACCAGTGCGGCCAGCTCGCCGATGACCTCGCCCGCGGCCGGCGCGGCGACGGTGGCGCCCACGAGCCGGCCTTTGGGGTCCCCGACCAGCGTGGCGAAGCCGTAGGGCGTGGCCGCGGTCAGCGCCCGGTCCACGTCGCGGTAGTCGTGGCGGGCCACGACCACGCGCGCCCCCCAGCGGGCACGGGCCCGATGTTCGTGCAGCCCGACGTGGGCGACCTCGGGGTCGGTGAACACCACGTAGGGCACGGCGCGGTAGCTGACGGACCGGCGCAGCCCCAGCAGGGCGTTCAACGTGGCGACGCCGGCCTGGTAGGCAGCGACGTGGGTGAACGGCAGCTCGGCGGTGACGTCGCCCGCGGCGTAGACCCCACCGGCGCTGGTGCGCAGACGCCGGTCGACGTTCACCGCGCCGTGGCGACCGGTGCGCACCCCGGCGCACGCCAGGTCCAGGCCGGCGGTGCGGGGACGCCGTCCGAGCGCGACGAGCAGCTCGTCGCCCTCCACCGTGACGGCACCGTCGGGCGTGGCCAGCTCCAGGCGCACTCCCGACGCGTCGCGGGTGACCGCAACGGCGGGGCTGCTGGTGTGCACGGCCACGCCCTCCTCCGCGAACCGGTCGGCGAGCAGTTGGCCCACCGCGGGGTCCTCGCTTGGCAGGAGACGCTCGGCCTGCTCCACGATGGTCACCTGGCTGCCCAGTCGGGCGAACGCCTGACCGAGCTCGCAGCCCACCGGCCCGCCGCCGAGCACGACCAGGCGTGGCGGCAGCGTCGTGGTGGCCCAGATGGTGTCGGTGGTCAAAGGGTCGGCGTCCGCGAGTCCCTCGATCGGTGGCAGCAGCGGTGCCGAGCCGGTGGCCACGAGTACGGCTCGAGCGGTCAGCACTCGTCCCGAGGCTGCCAGAGCGAGCCGGCGGGGGGCGAGGAACCGGGCGCTGTCGGCGATGACCTCCACGCCCAGCGACGTCAGACGCTCGGCAGAGTCGTGTGGTTCGATGTGGGCCTGGACGGCCCGCACCCGGTCCAGCACCGCGGCGAGATCCACGTCAGGATCCACAGGGGTCAGCCCGACGTGGTCGGCGTGGCGCATGCGATGGGCCAGACCGGCGGATGCGATCAGGCTCTTGCTCGGCACGCAGCCCGTCCACAGGCAGTCCCCGCCGGTGCGGTCACGCTCGACCAGGGCGACCCGTGCGCCCAGCTCGGCGGCCAGCACCGCAGCGGTCAGCCCCGCGGTGCCGCCCCCAAGCACCGCCAGGTCCAGGTCGGGCTTCATGCGGGCACCTCCCACAGGTGCTCGGCGGGCAGGTCCACGCCGACCCACTCGCCCACAGTCGGCGCTTCGTCGGTGGGAACATGGGCCTCCAGGCGCAGCCCGTTGGTGCCCAGGCGCACCCGCCGGTATGTGCCCAGGTAGTCCGAGGCGGTCACCTGCAGCCGCAGCGGCGCGGTGGCGTCGATCCGCACTCGCTCGGGCCGGATGGCCACGAGCCGGCCGCCGGAGCCCAGGAGGTTGGTGGCGCCCAGGAACCGCGCGACCGCGGCGGTCGGCGGGCGCTCGAACAGCTCGTCGGGGACACCATGGGCCACGACCCGCCCGTCGAGCAGCACCGCCAAGCGGTCGCCGAGCTCGGCGGCCTCGGCCTGGTCGTGGGTGACGTGCAGCATGGTCAGGCTGCGGCGGCGCTGGGTGTCGCGCAGCAGCGTGCGCAGGGCGCCGCGACGGTCGGGGTCCAGCGCGGACAGCGGCTCGTCGAGCAGCAGCAGCGCCGGGTCGGCGGCCAGCGCCCGGGCCAGCGCCACCCGTTGCTGCTCGCCGCCGGACAGGGTGGTGACCCGGCGCCCGGCGAAACCGGCCATGCCGACCTCGTCGAGCAGCCCCTCGGCCCTGGCCTGACGATCGCGCCGGGGCATGCCCGCGGCCCGTAGGGCGAACGCCACGTTGCCGGCGGCGTCGAGGTTGTCGAACAGCCGGGGCTCCTGGAACAGCACCATGACCGCGCGGCGGTGGGTGGGGACACCGGCGAGGTCGCGCCCACCGACGGTGACCGACCCGCGGGCCAGCGGTGCGAGGCCGGCGACCGCGCGCAGCAGGGTGGTCTTGCCGGCGCCCGACGGGCCGACGAGCACGGTCAGCAGGCCGGCCGGCGCATCGAGGTCGACGTCGTCGAGGACGGTCTGGCCGCCCGCGTGGACCGTGACCCCCCGACACTGCAGTCCGCTGGTCGCAGTCGCAGCGTCTGCGCCGTGCCGGCGTTGCGCCGCCCGGCTCACCGGGCCACCTCCTGGCGCCAACGCTGGTTGATCGGCTCGACCTGGTCGGCGGACAGCTCAGCAAGGGGCTCGCCGAGGTCGGACAGGACGTGCGGGCCGGTCGCGCCGCTCAGAGCGTCGCGCTGGTCCTCGTCGAGCCGGTCGAGGTCGAGCACCGTGGGCATCCCCCACACGGCCGGGTCGCCCATGACCGCCTGCAGCTGCGGGGACAGCAGCAGGTCCGCGACGACCAGGGCTCCGGCGGTGTGGGCGGCGTTGCGCGGGATGGCGACGTAGCTGGTGTTCTGCAGCGTTCCGCTGGTGAGCGTGAACGGTCGGACCGATTCAGCGAAGGCGCCCTGGTGGACCCCGGTGGCCACGAACGTGGGGTCATAGCTCATCGCCAGGTCCACCTGTTCGTCGGAGAACAGCTGGCTGAGCTCGGCCTCCGAGCCCGGGAACGTCTCGCCCTCACGCCACTGCAACGGCTTGAGCTCGGCCAGCAGCGTGAACGCCTCGTCCTCGCCCAGCGCGGCCACCGCCTGGCGCACGAACGCCGCGCCGGTGAAGTCCGGGGGTGCGGGGTAGGTGACCCGGCCGGGGTGCGCGCGTGCGTAGTCCAGCAGCGCGTCGAAGCTGCGGGGGGGATGCGGGGTCCGCTCGGGGTCGTGGGCGAACACGAACGCTGCCCGCGCGAAGGGGGACTCGTCACCGTCCACGGGCAGCCCGAAGTCGGTGGCGATGGATGGGTCAGACCAGTCCACCAGCGCGGCGTTTGGCAAGTCGGTGGCCCAGCCGGTCAGCCACGCGTCAGCTTGGCGCCCCAAGGCGAAGTTCTCCCCGTTGATCCACACCAGGTCGACCCCGCCGCTGTCGTCGCGGCCCGCCTCGAGCTCGGCCAGCACCCGGCGGACGGCGTCCACGGTGGCGTCCACCGGCACCCGCTGCACGGTCACGCCCTGCTCGGCGGCGGCCGGTGCGACGTGGTCGTCGACGAAGCGGTTCACCCGCTCGTCGCCGCCGAACATCCACCAGCGCACCGTCTGGCCCTCCGCGGCAGCCAGCACACTCGGCCAGTCGCCCGGCTCGACCGTCTCGACGGTGCCACCAGCGCCAGCGCCGCAGGCCGCAGCCAACAGCGCGAGCATCACTGCCATGCACAAGGTCGGTCTCATGACAGCGCCTCGATCACGTTGATCAGCTCGCCGACCGGCGGTCGGTCGTCACGACGCTGGGGCCGGGCGTACACGATGACCCCGTGGTGATCCACGACGAAGTCCCCGCCCATCTGCCGTGTGTCGCCCCCCGAGGAGCGCATCCGCTCGCCGGCTACCAGCAGCCGAGCGTACTGGCGCCACACCTTGGGGTCCAGCCAGAGCAGCGGGAGCGGCAGCTGGCGCAGACCCCATGCCTGGTAGGCCGCCTTCTCCCGATCGATGGTCACCGGGAAGGGACAGTCCACGTCGCGCAGCATCAGGCGGCGGACCGCGTCCGGGTCGTCATGGGTCACCAGCAGCACACGCGCTCCGGCTGCATCCAGGCGGTCCTTCTTCCTGGCCACCTTCACGAGGTGGCTGCGGCAGATCAGTCACCCAGCATGACGCAGGAACGACACCAGGACCGGACCGCCACGCAACTCGGCAAGGTCGATCTCGCCACCGTCGAGGGACGGTAGGCGCAGCGCGGGTGCTGCCCGCCCGACCGCAGAGGGGCTGGTCATGCTGTCGAGACCAGCTCGTCGGCGAACGAGCGCAACCGTTGCAGTTGCGCGGCGTCGTGGGGTGGCGAGAGTCGGGCGAGGGAGGCGATCAGGGCACGGTA
>JBBDQS010000026.1 GCA_040905805.1 Egibacteraceae bacterium
GCACGGTCACCGGCTGGGACGGCGCCGCCGGCGCAGGGTCCGGACCCGAGACCGGTTCTTGCACGGTCACCGGCTGGGACGGCGCCGCCGGCGCAGGGTCCGGACCCGAGACCGGCTGCGAGGGCGCAGGGTCAGCGGGCGTCAGCGCCAGCTCGGCAGCCTGCGGCCCCGGGGGGGCGGGCTCGACGACCACGAGCTGGTGCGGGGTCCCCTCAGCGGTAGCGCCAGCCATGACCGCTGGGAGCCCGCCCACAGCCAGTGCCGCAGCACCGACGGTCAGCACCGAACGGGCGGCCCATCCCCGACAGTTGCGCATCAGTTCTCCTCAACATCCGACGCCCTCGCCGATGGGCGAGATACCGGCAAACAACACCGACGTGGCCAAAGGTACGCGTCGGCTTCAAGGGCTGCCAACCCCATTTGGGGGATTTCGACTCGACGGCGAAGCTCGGTTCACGACCGGGAGGCGACCAGTCTGGCAAAGACCACGAGGTTGTCACGGTAGGTCCCGGCAGCTCGGTCGAACGCACCGCCGCAGGTGACCAGCCGCAGCAGGGCCCGGTCACCGTCGCCGTAGACCAGCGCCGTCGGGAAGTCGTCCTTGGGGTATCGGCCGAGCCCCTCCACACGAAAGACCGCCGTCACGCCGTCGTCGCGCGTCACCAGGATCTCGTCACCCGGCAGGAGGCTACCGAGCTCGAAGAAGACCGATGGGCCCCGCGCGGCGGAGTCGACGTGCCCGACTATGACCGCCGCGCCGGGCGACCCCGGCGTCGCGGAGTGCCGGTACCAGGCCGCCTCGTCGTAGTGCGCACCCGCCGGCACCTCCATGGTGTGCTCGGGGGTGAGGCCCACCTGGCCCACCACCGACTGCACGCCGATGGCAGGGATGTCGACCGCGACGGGGTCGGACGGGACGAGCGTCGGGCCGGTCTCGTCGGCGGCCGGGTCAGGGCCCGGGTCGGGAGCGGTTGCCCCGGCTGTCAGGGGCGGTTCGAGCACGCCGGCCATGGGTGGTGCCGGCGGGGGCTGCCGGTCGGAGGCGACCGCGACCGTCATGGCAGCCGTCCCACCCGCCGACAGCGCGAACGCCGCCAGCATCGTGCCGAGTCTGCGGCGACCGTTGTGCATGTCCACCTCCCTTTGCGCTGGCTCGGCTAGCTCACCGCCGCGGCCTGCGTGCGAGGGGCGGGCGCACCACGAGCAGGATGACCGCGCCGAGGAGGAGGCCGGCCCCGACGACCAGCAGACCCACGTCCTGGAACCCTGCGGTCGAACCGTCACCGGTTGGGACACCACCGATGGGGGGCGCCATCCTGGTCGGCGGGCTGGTGCCCGGCGGCGTCACACCCGGCGGCGTCACACCCGGCGGCGTCACACCCGGCGGCGTCCCACCCGGCGGCGTCCCACCCGGCGGCGTCCCACCCGGCGGCGTCCCACCGGGCGTCGGCATCGGGCTCGGGCTCGGGGTGGGGGCGGGGGTCGCCGTCGGGGTGGGGGCGGGGGTCGCCGTCGCCGTCGGCGTCGGTGTCGGCGTCGGCGTCGGTGTGGGCGTCGGGGCGCAGGCGGCGCGGGTGATGGTGTTCGAGTCCATGGTGACCGCGCCGTTGCGTGCCAGTGCCCGGCCATCGGTGATCACCGCGCCGGTGTCGAGCGTGATGGAGGTCAGCGCCAGGATGGTGCCCTTGAAGGACGTGCCCGTGCCGAGGGTCGCCGAGCTGCCGACCTGCCAGAACACGTTGCAGGCATCAGCACCGTTGACGAGGTTCACGGCGCTGTTGGACGCGGTGATGAGCGTCGAAGCCGTCTGGAAGATGAAGACGGCGTCGGGGTTGCCCCGGGCGTCGAGGGTCAGCGTCCCCGTGATCCCGAACGTCCCGGTCGCCGAGCGGTAGACGCCGGGCAGCAGCGTCTGGTTGCCGAGCTCGGTGCCCACGGTGGCGGTGGGGGTCCGCCCGGCGGCGTCGTTGTAGGCGGTGACCAGGTCGTCCTTGGCCTGGGCGGCGACGGCGTCGGCGACATGCAGCTCGCCCGACAGCGTGACGGAGTCGAATCCGGTCACCGCGGGCCCGGGGTGCAAGCCGACGTCGCCGGTGATCGTGGTGGGCCCGGTGTTGGTGATGGTCGAGCCGGCCAGCACCGCGAAGCTGTCGGCCGTCCCGAGGCCCACGGGGTGTTGTGCGGCGAGGGACACGGAGCTCGCGACCACCAGGACCGTCAGGACCACCAGGGCGACCGTCAGCGGTCGGCCCGTGCGGGTGACGCCCAGGGGGCGGATGGGACGTGGGAGCATCGGTCTCATCCCTGTTCGATTGGTTTGTGTGCAGATTCGATCGTCGACCTTATGCTGAAGAACGGAAAGAAACAAGGATGTAATGACATTTCTGGGATGAGTGCACTCGTGTGATCCGTGGCTTTGGTGTGCCCGCTGGGGGCGGTCGCGCGGCGCCCGCGGTCGTGGGCTACTCCCACTCGATGGTGCCGGGGGGCTTGGAGGTGATGTCGTAGGCGACCCGGTTGATGCCGGGGACCTCGTTGATGATCCGCCCGGCGATGCGCTCGAGCACGTCCCAGTCGATGCGGGCGAAGTCGGCCGTCATGGCGTCCTCGCTGGTGACCGCCCGCAGGATGATCGGGTGGCCGTAGGTGCGCTCGTCGCCCTGCACGCCGACCGACCGGATCGTCGGCAGCACCGCGAAGGACTGCCAGATCTCGCGTTCCAGGCCGGCGCGGCGCAGCTCGTCGAGCACGATGTGGTCCGCTGCCCGCAGCAGATCGAGCCGCTCGGCGGTGACCGCACCGATGATCCGCACCGCCAGACCGGGGCCGGGGAAGGGCTGGCGCTGGACGATGTCGGCGGGCAGGCCGAGCTCGGCACCGACCCGGCGGGCCTCGTCCTTGAACAGCCAGCGCAGCGGCTCGACGAGCTCGAACGCCATGTCCTCGGGCAGCCCGCCGACGTTGTGGTGGCTCTTGATGGTCGCGGCGGTCCCGTGGCCGGACTCGATGACGTCGGGGTACAGCGTGCCCTGCACGAGGAACGCGGCGTCGCCGGCATGTTCGCGCGCGGCCTCCTCGAAGACGCGGATGAACTCGGTGCCGATGATCTTGCGCTTGCGCTCCGGGTCGGTGACCCCGGCGAGCTTCTCCAGGAAGCGGTCAGCGGCCTTGATGGTCACGAGCTTGGCTGACGAGTGCGCCCCGAAGGCCTCTTCGACCTGCGCCGTCTCGTCGTGGCGGAGGAGGCCGTGGTCGACGAACACGCAGGTGAGCTGCTCCCCCACGGCCTCGTGCACGAGCGCGGCGGCGACCGCCGAGTCCACCCCGCCCGACAGGCCGCACAGCACCTGCGCGTCGCCGACCTGCGCGCGGATGGCCTCGACGGCCGTCTCGATCACCGAGTGCGACGTCCACGTCGGCCGGGCGCCGGTGGCGGTGAGGAACGCGCGCAGGACGTCCATGCCCCACGGGGTGTGGGTCACCTCCGGGTGGTACTGCACCCCGAACAGCCTGCGCTCGGGATCCTCGAACGCGGCCACGGGCGTGGCGGCGGTCGACCCGATCACCCGGAAGCCCTGCGGGGCGGCCACCACGGCGTCGTTGTGGCTCATCCAGACGCGCTGGTCCGCCGGCTGACCGGCGAGCAGCACGCTGTCCACCACGCCGGTGAAGGCGGTCTTGCCGAACTCCGACTGGCCGGTGCGGGCGACCTCGCCGCCGAGGGCCGCCGCCATCAGCTGCTGGCCGTAGCAGATGCCCAGCAGCGGCACGCCGGCATCAAACAAGCCGGCATCGACCGTCGGTGCCCCCGGCGAGTACACCGACTTCGGGCCCCCCGACAGGATCACCCCGGCGGGCCGGCGGGCGGCGAGCTCCGCCGCGGTGATCGACGCGGGCACGATCTCGGAGTAGACGTGGCACTCGCGCACCCGCCGGGCGATGACCTGGGCGTACTGCGCGCCGAAGTCCACCACCAGCACAGTGTCGTAATCCTCGTGCGGCGCGGTCATCGAGCTCCCCTTCAGGACGCCAGAGCGCAGGGTACCCGCCGCTGTCCCGACGGCTGCGACCCGGCCCGCGCGCTCGGTAGTCTGGGGGCACGCACACGGGAGCCCCGCCGGGGCTGAGAGGGTGACCAGGGTCACCGACCGTTACCACCCGCCGGGTCATGCCGGCGAAGGGAGCCGCTCGACCATGCCGACCGCGACGCAGCCGGACGTGGTCGTCGTGGGGGCCGGCGTCATCGGCCTGTCCATCGCGTGGCGCGCAGCGCAGGCGGGGCTGGCGGTGACCCTGGTCGACGACCGGCCGGGCCGCGCGGCGTCCTGGGCCGCCGCCGGCATGCTCGCCCCGGTGACCGAGGTGCACTACGGCGAGGAGGCGCTGCTCGAGCTGAACCTCGCGTCCGCCGCCGCCTATGCCGACTTCGCGGCGGGGCTCACCGAGGCCTCCGGTCGCGACACGGGCTACCGGCGCTGCGGGACCCTGCTGGTGGCCCGCGACACCGACGAGGCCGCGGTGCTGGACGAGCTGCACCGCTTCCAGGCCAAGCTCGGCCTCGCCACGACACGGCTGCGCGGCCGCGCGGCCCGCGAGCTCGAACCGGCGCTGGCACCCCGCACCCGCAGCGCGATCCTCGTCGAGGGCGACCACCAGGTCGACAACCGCGCGCTGGTCACCGCCCTGCGCAGCGCCGTCGACCGCGCCGGCGTCGCGGTGGCACCGGGCCGGGTCGCGGCGGTGCGCACGACGAGCCAGCGGGCCGCCGGGGTCACCTTGGCGGACGGCACGGCCCTGCACGCCCCCCGCGTCGTGCTGGCCGCCGGTGCGGGCACCGGCGCCATCGCCGGCCTGCCCGCGGCGGCGGTCCCCCCGGTGCGCCCGGTGAAGGGGCAGCTGCTGCACCTGCGTCCCCGCGGGGGCGCGCCGCCCTTGACGAGCAGGACGATCCGGGGGTTGGACGTCTACGTCGTCGCCCGCGCGGACGGCCGGCTGGTGGTCGGGGCCACCGTCGAGGAGCAGGGCCACGACCGCACCGCCACCGCCGGCGGGGTGCGCCGGCTGCTGCGCGACGCCTGGGAGCTCCTGCCCGGGATCGACGAGTACGAGCTGACCGAGACCGCTGTCGGGCTTCGTCCCGGCTCTCCGGACAACGCCCCCCTGCTGGGCCCCGCCGCCGGCGTCCACGGGCTGATCCTCGCGACCGGGCACTACCGCAACGGGATCCTGCTCGCGCCGGTGACGGCCGAGGCGATCACCGAGCTGCTGGTGACCGGCGTCGTCCCCGCGAGGATCGCGCCGTTCGCCCCCGAGCGCTTCGCCGTCGCGGCACGCCGATGACGGTCACCGTCAACGGTCAGGCCCGCCCCCTGCCGCCCGGGACCAGCGTCGCCGACCTCGTCGCCGAGCACGGCCCCACGGTGGCCGGTGACCGGGTGGCCGTCGCGGTCAACGGCGAGGTGGTCCCCCGCCACGCGTGGACGACCACGACGCTCGCCGACGGCGACCGGGTGGAGCTGCTCGCCGCGATGCAGGGGGGGGCCGCGCCGGCGGGTGACGACGACGCCCTGGTCATCGCCGGCGTGCGGTTCGGCTCCCGGTTGGTGCTGGGCACCGGCGGCGCCACGAGCCTGGAGGCGCTCGAGCGGGCCCTCGTCGCCTCGGGGGCCGAGATGGCCACGGTGGCCCTGCGGCGCGTGGATCCCGCGTCCAAGGGCTCGGTGCTCGACGTCCTGGACCGCTGCGGGGTCCGGCTCCTGCCCAACACGGCCGGGTGCTTCACCGCCCGCGACGCGGTGACCACGGCGCGCCTGGCCCGTGAGGCGTTCGCGACCGACTGGGTCAAGCTGGAGGTGATCGGCGACGAGCGCACCCTCTTGCCCGACGCCGTCGAGCTGGTGGACGCCGCCGAGCAGCTCGTCGACGAGGGCTTCACGGTCCTGCCCTACTGCGGCGACGACCCCGTGGTGGCCCGGCGGCTGGAGGAGGTGGGCTGCGCGGCGGTGATGCCGCTCGGCTCGCCGATCGGCTCCGGTGGCGGGATCCGCAACCGCGCCAACCTGGCGATGATCGTCGAGCACGCCGGCGTGCCGGTGATCCTCGACGCGGGCATCGGCACCGCCAGCGACGCGACCCTGGCCATGGAGCTCGGCTGCGACGCGGTGCTGCTGGCCAGCGCCGTCACCCGTGCCCAGGAGCCGGCGACCATGGCCGAGGCGATGCGCGCCGCCGTGCGCGCCGGGCGTCTGGCGCGCCGGGCCGGGCGCATCCCGGTCAGGCTGTACGCGGAGGCCTCGACCACCTTCGAGGGGCTGCCCGAGTACTGAGCCAGCAACCTCAAGGCGGTCGCGGGGCACTCGCCGGGCCACACGACCCCGTCGGACGTGGCGGCCTGGCCGGGCCACACACCCGGGGCAGTCGCCGGGCCACACGACCCCGTCGGACGTGGCGGCCTGGCCGGGCCACACACCCGGGGCAGTCGCCGGGCCACACGACCCCGTCGGACGACCCCTGGCCAGATCAGCGGTCGCGTGCGACCGTCACCGTGGCGGTCGAGGGACCCCTGAGGAAGAGGCGAGCACACGATGCCGGTCGCCCGGTCGACGTCGCCGACCCGCAGCCAGCTGGTGTCGACGGCGACCATCGGTGCCGCGGCGGGCGCCGCGCTGCGGGCGAACCGGGGCGCCCAGGCGGCTGCTGTGGCCGCGGTCGCCGGGGCGGCCGCGCTGGCCGCGTCCGAGGCCCTTGCCCACCGGCGGGGGCCACCACCCCGGCCACTACCTCGCCCACGTGGCCGCCGGCACCGGAGCGCTGAGCGTCCTGGACGTCAGCGGGTTGCGTGAGGAGCTGCAGGTCTACCTCGACAGCGGCGAGCTGCGTGCCGACCACGCCTTCTGGCTGTTCGGGCTGCCGTTCCTGACGCTGCGCTACACCATCCGGCGGCGGTGAGCCCGAGCAGCGTGCGCGTATCCCCTGCGAGGCGGGTGGGCGCTCCGCGCCGCTACCCGGTCTGCAGGGCGCCAAGCAGCGCCTGCATCCAGGGACCGAGGTCGTCGGGGGTGCGCGCGGAGATCAGGGTGCCGTCGACCACGCAGGCCTCGTCGACCCAGTCGGCGCCCGCGTTGACCATGTCGTCGCGGATCGCGTCGACACTGGTCGCGCGCCGGCCTTTGATGATGCCCGCAGAGATCGGCACCCACCCGGCATGGCAGATGAACGCGACGGGTTTGCCGGCGGTGTCGAAGGCCCGCACCAGGTCCAGGACCGTGCGCGAGCGGCGCAGCTTGTCGGGCGCGAATCCGCCGGGGATGACGACGGCGTCGAACGCCGCGGCGTCGACCGCCTCCACGGTCGTGTCGACCGGGACGGGCCCGTGGCCCTTCTTGCCGGTCACCGGCTCATCGGTGAGCCCGGCGATGGTCACCGCGATGCCCTCCTCCCGGAGGCGGTGGACCGGGTAGAGGAGCTCGGTGTCCTCGAACAGGTCCGCGGCGAGGACCAGCACCGTCGTGGTGGCCATGGGATCTCCGATCCTCTAGCGGCGCCCCATGCCGATGCCCTGGGCGCGCTGGTAGAACTTGCCCTCGGTCTGCAGGGAGGGGGCGACCATGACCTCGGCCCGCTGGAACTCCTTGATGCTCGCGTAACCGCACGTGGCCATGGACGTTCGCAGGGCGCCGAAGAGGTTCACGGTCCCGTCGTTCTCCATGGCGGGCCCGAGCAGGACCTCCCGCAGGCTGCCGATCTGGTCGACGCGCACCCGGGCGCCGCGGGGGAGGTCCGGGTGGAAGGTGGCCATGCCCCAGTGGTAGCCGGCGCCGGGCGCCTCGGTAGCGCGGGCCAGCGGCGACCCGAGCATCACGGCGTCCGCCCCGACCGCGATCGCCTTGGCGATGTCGCCGCCCGTGCGCATCCCGCCGTCGGCGATGATGTGCACGTAGCGGCCGGTCTCCTCCAGGTGGCGGCTGCGGGCACCGGCCGCGTCGGCGATCGCGGTGGCCTGGGGGACCCCGATGCCGAGCACACCGCGGGACGTGCACGCGTTGCCCGGGCCGACACCGACGAGGATCCCGGCGGCACCGGTGCGCATGAGGTGCAGGGCCGACGAGTAGGAGGCACAGCCCCCCACGACCACGGGGATGTCGTAGCGGGCGATGAAGCTCTTGAGGTTCAGGGGCTCGGAGGTGGTCGACAGGTGCTCGGCGGAGACGACGGTGCCCTGGATCACCAAGATGTCGAGGCCTGCCTCCAACGCCGCCGCGTGGAAGCGCTCGACCTTCTGCGGCGTGAGGCTCGCGGCCGTCGTGATGCCCGCGGTCTTCATCTCCTCGACACGCCGGCCGACCAGCTCCGGGCGCACCGGTTCCTTGTAGATCTCCTGCATGCGGGCCGTGGCGACCTCCGGGGCGAGCTCGGCGATCTCTGCCAGCACGGCGTCGGGGTCCTCGTAGCGGGTCCAGAGGCCCTCGAGGTTCAAGACGCCGAGCCCGCCGAGGCGACCGAGCTCGATCGCAAACCGCGGCGACACCACGCCGTCCATCGCCGAGCCGAGCACGGGCAGCCCGAACTCGTACGCGTCGATCTGCCAGGTGATGTCGACGTCCTCGGGATCGCGGGTGCGCCGAGAGGGCACGATCGCGATGTCGTCGAAACCGTAGGCGCGTCTCCCGCTCTTGCCGATGCCGATTTCTATCTCCGCCACGCTGGCCTCACCTTCCGCGGTGTCGATGGGGCACCCGGCGTGCAAGGACCCGGTGCGGGTGCCGGGGAAGAAGGGCTCCATGCTACCAGCGCACCTGACAGGCAAGCGCTGCCCGCGTCGCCCCACGGCCACGGTGGCGGCGCCCCTGCCGCTAGGCTGCAGGGTATGGAGGACGAGTTCGACGACGAGTACGACGAGGATCCGGCCGAGCACCCACCGCTGCCGCTGGATCGGCGGGAGGCAGCCCGCGTCCGCCGGGATCTCGACGACCTCGCCGCCTTCCGCCACGCCTTCGAGCCGGAGGGCTACAAGGGCGTGAGCATGTTCTGCCAGGACTGCGTGGAGGAGCACTTCTACGGATGGCAGATGCTGGAGCACAACCTGCGCGCACTGCTCGAGTCGGGTGAGACCCCCGTGCACGAGCCGGCGTTCGATCCCCGCCCCGACGAGTACGTGGACTGGGAGTACGCACAGGGCTACCTCGACGGCCTCGCCGATGCGGGCGCGCCGGCGCTACCCACGCACACCACCCTTCCCGGTGGCTGCCCCTTCTGCGGCGCCGACCTGCCCGGCGACACGGCCCAGATCATCCACTGCCCCACCTGCGGCGCGCATCTCGGGCCGGCACGCATCGCGCGCGCCCTGCTCGATCGCGGCTGGTCCAACGAGGACGTGATCGAGCTCCTGCGCGGCGCGCGGGTACCCCCGCTGCGCGGTCTGCCGGGCGGGGAGCCCGCCGAGGGCTGAGCTACTGCATCACCCCTGCGGGTGGCCACTGGACGAGCGGTCCGGGGTCGGCGGGGGGCTCGGCCGGGACCAGCTCGACCGTCTCACCCTGGGTGGTGAGCACGTCCCGCGTCCGGGCCAGTGACTGCTCGAGCAGGGCCCGGCGGTCGGCCGGCGTCTCGGGCGCGTCCAGCGCCGCCAGGACGTCCACGATGGTGTAGGCGGTGCGGTCGACCCAGGTCGGCACGGCAGCGGTGCTCGTCACCACGAAGTCCCCCGGGGCCTCCTCCTCGACCTCGAAGCGGACGATCACGCCGTCCTGAGACGCAGCGGCGCAGCAGGCGGCGGACTGGTTCGACAGGAAATTGCCGAGGCCGAACGCCACGGGCCTGCCGGCGAGCCGCCCGACTTGCTGCAGCACATGGGCGTGGTGGCCGATGATGAGGTCGACGGCGCCGTCGGCCAGCAAGATCTCGGCGAGCGAGTGTTGCCCCGCGGTGGGCTCATGGCGGTACTCCTCCCCCCAGTGCAGGCTCGCCACGACGAACTCCGCCCCGGCGGCGCGTGCGGCCGCCGCTGGTCGACGCACGTGGTCGGGGTCGAGCAGGTCGACCCGCCACGGCTCGCCGGCAGGCAGCGCAAGACCATTCAGCCCGTACGTCGCCGACACGTGGCCGACCGTGACGTCGGCGACCTCGTACAGTCGAGGGCGGTCGGCCTCCTCGGCGCTGCGGGCCGTGCCGGCGTGCTTGACGCCGGCGTCGTCGAGGGCGTCCAACGTCGACGTCATCCCGTCCCCGCCCCGGTCAACGGCGTGGTTGGAGGCGGTGGAGCAGGTGTCGAAGCCTGCCGCCGCGAGTCCAGCGGCGAGCTGGCGCGGCGCCGAGAACAGTGGGAACCCCGAGAGGTCGGTGTTGTCCCGCGACAGCGGGACCTCGAGGTGGCAGACCGACAGGTCCGCGGCCTCCAACACGGCGCGGACCTCGGCGAACATCGGCGCGAAGTCGTAGTCCGCACCGATCTGCGTGCCGTAGGCTCGCGCCTGGTTCGCCAGCGGCATGTGCACGAGCACGTCGCCGGCGGCGGCGCAAGCCCGCTCCCAGCGCCCGGTAGCGGCCGGCCCACCGACGTCGATCGCGCATGCCATCACCCCTCCGCGGCCTGCCTGCCGCCCGTGGGCGGCGGGCAG
>JBBDQS010000027.1 GCA_040905805.1 Egibacteraceae bacterium
CACCAGCCCACACGGCCGCTGACGCAGCCGCATCCGGTGGGGCGAACCCACGAACGACACCCGGCCGGCATCCAACCGGCCACGTACACACTGTGCCGTCGAACGGGGAGCACAGCGACGAAGAGGCGCACGTCCTCTTCCACGCCTCCGTCGTGGCGCACCCCGCACAGAACGCTCCGAGCGGGCCGGTGTCACATTCCGGCCGCCCGGGTGCAACTCCCTACGTGACCGCGACCGCTGGAGGCCCATGAACTGAAGCGCTGTGCCGCCACCAGCAGCCGTCCGAGAGGACAAAGCCGCTGGTCTGAGGGGCTGGAGCCGGGACGGGGAATCGAACCCCGGACCTATTCATTACGAGTGAATCGCTCTGCCGACTGAGCTATCCCGGCGCGAGGGGAAGGGTAGCCTCCCGTGCCGAGGCGTGCGACCGGGCAGGCTCGCGCAACCGCGTAACCACGGGTCGCCGGGTCGGCCCTGGTGGCCGTCTCACAGGTTCTTCGTGAACCACCGTTCGGCGTAGGGGTTGTCGTTGTAGCGCGCGGTGGCCACGTACCCGGACGACTCGTACATGGCGACGGCTTCCGTCAGCGTCGCGTTGGTGTCGAGGACGACCCGGGACCGACCGCCGAGCCGGGCCTCGTCCTCCAGGCGCGCCAGGAGGCGCGTGCCCACACCGCGCCCCCGGATCCCCGCCGCGACCCACATGCGCTTGACCTCCGCCGTCTGGTCGTCCAGGAACGCGACGGCGCCGCAGCCGACGGTCTCGCCGCCCGCACGCGCAAGGACGAACGCGCCGTTGGGCGGGTCGTACTGCGTCGGCGCCTCGTCCAGCCCAGCGCCCGGATCGAAACCGCCGGGCAACCGCGCCGCCAGCTCCTCGAAGTAGCGGGCCATGGCCCAGCGGGCCTGCACGGAGCCCGCGGACACGACGGACAGCATCACCGGATCCACCGTTCGTATGATGCCCGACTGCGGACCCCGGCACTGCTCCGACGTCCCGACGCAGCCACGTAGTGCACCCCCCCTGGGGTGGGGCTAGAGTGGGGTCATGCCCCTCCACCAGCAGGCCGCGCTCAACCGGCTGAAGACCGCCCGGGGCCACCTCGACGGGGTGGTGCGCATGGTCGAGGCCGACGCCTACTGCCCCGACGTCATGAAGCAGCTCGCCGCGGTCCAGGGCATCCTCGAGGCCACCAGCCGCGAGGTGTTCCGCAACCACCTCGAGACGTGCGTCGCCGACGCCATCCGCGCGGGACGCACCGAGGAGATCGTCGACGAGCTGATGGAGGCCCTGAAGTACGACAAGCGGGTCCTGCGACCCACCCCCACCGAAGGAGACCGACCGTGACCCAGGACGTCATCAGCGTGCCCGAGATCCACTGCGGCCACTGCAAGGAGTCTATCGAGGGCGCCCTCCAGCCGATGCCCGGGGTGCAGACCGCCACCGTGGACATCCCCGCGGCGACCGTGGCCGTCACCTACGACCCAGAGCTGGTCACCCGAACAGACATCGTGACCACCATCGTCGAGCAGGGCTTCGAGGTGCCCGCCTAGCGCGGGCGTGACCACCATGGCCGAGCGCTCCCTGACGGACGCCGACACCCGCACCCTCGACTTCGACGTCGAGGGCATGACCTGCGGGTCGTGCGCCGCACGCGTCCAGCGGGTGCTCGGCCGCCAGGAGGGCGTGGCCAACGCCGAGGTCAACTACGCCACGGGCAAGGCCCGCGTCGAGGTCGCCCCCGAGGCCTCGGGCATCGACGGGCTGACCGCCGCCGTCGAGCGCATCGGCTACGGCCTGCACCCCGTCGACGAGGACGCCGAGCCCGGGGGCGACCCCGAGGAGCGTGCACGGCGGTCCTGGTTCTGGCGGGTCGTGCTCGCGTGGCCACCGAGCCTGGTGGTGCTGTGGCTCGCCATGGGCCCCGACCTGGGCCTGGCCCCGATGCGGTTCATGGAGGCCGAGTGGACGCGCTGGACGCAGCTCGCCCTGGCCACCCCCGTGCAGTTCGTCGTCGGCTGGCCGTTCCTCGCGGAGATGGCCCGCCGGGCCCGCCGGCTGACCGCGAACATGGACACCCTGATCGGGATCGGCACCCTGGCCGCCTACGGCTACTCGCTCGTCGGCCTCGCCACCGGGGGGTTCCTGTACTTCGAGGTCGCGGCGATGGTGATCGCCTTCCTGGTCCTCGGCCGGTACTTCGAGGCCCGGGCGAAGGGCCGCGCCGGCCAGGCGATCCGGGCGCTGCTGGAGCTCGGCGCGAAGCAGGCCCGGGTGATCCGCGACGACGAGGAGGTGCTCGTGCCCGTCGCGGAGGTGGCCGTCGGCGACCGCCTGCGCGTGCGCCCCGGGGAGAAGGTCCCCACCGACGGCGACGTCGTCGAGGGCAGCTCAGCCGTCGACGAGTCGATGCTCACCGGCGAGTCCGTCCCCGTGGAGAAGACCGTCGGCGACCGCGTCGCCGGCGCGACCGTGAACACCTCGGGGGTGCTCACCGTGGCCGCCACCGCCGTCGGGTCCGACACCGCGCTGGCCCAGATCGTGCGGCTGGTGCAGGAGGCGCAGAGCGGCAAGGCGCCGATGGAGCGCCTGGCCGACCGCATCTCAGCGGTGTTCGTGCCGGTGGTGATCGGCGTGGCGCTGCTCGCCGCCGCGGGCTGGGCGGTGCTCGGCGGCGACCCGCTGCGCGGCCTGGTCGCGGGTGTCGCGGTGCTGATCATCGCCTGCCCGTGCGCCCTCGGCCTGGCCACGCCCACCGCCATCATGGTCGGTGTCGGCCGCGGCGCGGACCTCGGCATCCTCATCAGGAGCGTCGAGGTGCTCGAGCGCACCCGGCGGATCACCACCGTGGTGTTCGACAAGACCGGGACCCTGACCACCGGCGCGATGGCCCTGACCGACGTGGTCGCCGGTGGCGACACCGACGAGGGGGCGCTGCTGCGCCGGGCCGGCGCGGTCGAGGCCGACAGCGAGCACCCCATCGGCCAGGCGCTCGCGGCCGGGGCGCGCGCGCGCGTCGGCGCCCTGCCGGGCGCCGAGCGCTTCGAGGCGCTGGCCGGCCACGGCGTGCGCGCCGACGTCGAGGGCGCCACCGTGTGGGTCGGGCGGCGCAAGCTGCTCGCCGAGGCGGGTCTCGCCCTGGCCGAGGCCCTCGACAGCGCCGCCGAGCAGCTGGAGGCCGACGGCAAGACCGCGGTGTTCGCCGGCTGGGACGGCGAGGCCCGCGGCGTGCTCGCCGTCGCCGACACCCTGTCGCCCTCCGCCCCCGCGGTCGTCGGGCGCCTGCACGACATGGGCCTGTCGGTGGCGATGATCACCGGCGACAACGCCCGCACCGCCGACGCCATGGCCGCCGCGGCCGGCTTCGGGCCCGCCGACCAGGTGCTCGCCGAGGTGCTGCCCGCCGACAAGAAGTCCGAGGTGGAGCGCCTGCAGGCCCGCGGCGAGGTCGTCGCCATGGTCGGCGACGGCGTCAACGACGCGCCCGCGCTGGTGCAGGCCGACCTCGGCATCGCGATCGGCACCGGCACCGACGTCGCCATCGAGTCCAGCGACCTCACCCTGCTGCGCGGCGACCTGTCCGGGGTCGTCACCGCCATCGAGCTGTCGCGGCGCACCTACCGGACCATCCTGCAGAACCTCGGGTGGGCCTTCGGCTACAACGTCGCCGCCATCCCCCTGGCCGCCGCCGGCGTGCTGAACCCGGTCATCGCCGGCGCCGCCATGGCGTTCTCCAGCGTGAGCGTCGTCACCAACTCCCTGCGGCTGCGCCGCTTCGGCCGGTAGCCGACCCCTCTGGGACCAGTGCGCTCGCAAGATTGCTGGCAGGTGTGTGGTCCTGCGCGCCGCAGCGGTGCGCCAGACCCCGCACCCAGCCGGCGGTGGGCGGAGGCCGTCGGGGCGAGCGTCAGCCGCGGTCCTGCTGCCACCTAGCCAGCCGGCGGCTCGCCGACCGTGACGGCCGCGACGGAGCTCGCCGCGTCGCGGCGGGCGCGGGCGCCGGTCAGGCGCCCCCGGGCCGCGGCACCGAGCGCCACGACGGTGAACAGGGTCGCGCCGACGAGCACGATCGCCGGGCCGCTCGGCACACCGGCGTGGAACGAGGCGTACAGCCCCACGGCCGCGGAGGTCACGCCCACCACGGTCGCCAGGCCGACCATCGCCGCGAACGATCGGGTCACGACCCGCGCCAGCGCCGCCGGGATGACGACCGCCGCCGCGACGAGCAGCACCCCGAGCACCCGCACCGAGGCGATGATGACCCCGGCGGTCAGCAGGTTGACGACCACCTCCATGACGCCGGCGCGCACCCCCTGCACGCCGGCGACGTCCGCGTCGAAGGTGACGAACACCAGCGGCTTGTACAGGGCGAACAGGGCCAGGGCGAACACCACGGCCATCCCGCCGGCCACGGCCAGGTCGGCGGTGGAGATCGCGAGGATGCTGCCGAACAGCAGGGCTTCGGTGCTGCCAACCGCGCCCGGCACCATGGACACGACGGCGATCCCCGCCGCGAACATCGCCGTGGTGACGATCCCGATGGCCGCGTCGGCGTGCAGACCACGCTGGCGGGCCACCCGGTCGATCAGCAGGGCCGCGACCAGGGTGGCCACGACCGCCCCGACGTAGTGGTGGTAGCCGAGCGCCGCGCCGATCGCCACACCCCCGAGCACGCTGTGCGCGAGGCCGTGGCCGATGTAGCTCATGCGCCGCAGCACGACGAACACGCCGAGCGCCCCACACATCGCGCCGACCAGCATGCCCGCCGCCAGCGCCCGGACGAAGAAGGCGTAGGTCAGGGGTTCGGCGAGCCAGCTCACCGGCGCCCGCGCCGCTGCGCGGCGGCGGTCCCCGCGGGCCGCCCGGCCGGTCCCGGCGGCGTGGTGCCGAGCACGTGGGTCTGGTCGGCGACGAACACGAGGTCACCCTGGTGGATCACGCGGACCTCGGCGCCGTAGGTGGCGCGCAGCACGTCGGGGGTGAACACCTCGATGGGGTGGCCGTCCCCGACGATCGCGCCGTTCAGGCACAGCACGCGCGGCAGGTGGGCGGCCACCCAGTTCAGGTCGTGGGTGGTGAGCAGGATCGTCACCCCGTCGGCGTTCAGGTCGCCGAGCAGGTGCAGCACGTCGTGGCGGGTGACCATGTCGACCCCGCTGGTCGGCTCGTCGAGCAGGATCAGGTCCGCCTGGCGCGCCATCGCCCGGGCCAGGAACATGCGCTGCTGCTGGCCGCCGGACAGCTCGCAGATGTGCCGTTTGGCCAGGCCGGCCAGCCCGAGGCGCTCCAGCGTCGCCGCCACGGTGCGGCGCTCGGCACGGCTGAACCACGGGATGCGCCGGCTGTCGGCGGTGAGGCCGAGCAGCGCCACCTGCTCGACGGTGAGCGGGAAGTCCCAGTCGATCGTGTCGAGCTGGGGCACGTACCCGATCCGGCGGGTGGGTCGCCCTCGGCGGACCGGCTGCCCGAAGACGGAGACCGCCCCGGCGTAGGCCTCGGCCTGGCCCGTGAGCAGGCGCAGCAGCGTGGTCTTGCCCGAGCCGCTCGGACCGACCGCCCCCAGGAGCTCGCCCGGTGCGACCGTGAACGACAGGTCGCGCAGCACGATGTCGCCGGCGTACCCGGCGGTCACCCCGTCGAGCCGGATTGCCGGCGTGCCGGCCACCACCGCGACCTCCTGTCAGTTGCGAACACCTTGCAACAGCGTAGCCGCCCCGGCGCGCCGTGCGAGGGCCCGATGGGCAGGGGGGGCTAGCCGGCGGTCGGCTCCAGCACCAGCGCCGACAGGTCGAGGAACAGCGCCTCGAGGGCCAGGCCCTGCTGCACGTTGAGCTCCACCTCCTCGCGCGTGGCGACCACGCGGTCGCACGCGCGCAACAGGGCCGCGGGGCCGAGCGCCCGCGCGTCGGCGCGCAGCGCGTCGGGGGCATCGACGTGCAGCGCGTCGCCCGGGTCGCCCCCCGCCGCGACGAGCAGCATGTCGCGCAACCACGACAGGAGGTCGTCCAGGGCGTCCTGGGCCACGGCGGTGCGTGCCTCGCGCTCCTCGCGCTTCTGTCGCTCGTCGAGCTGGCGGGTCACCGCACGCGGCACCTCGACCCCGTACAGGTCGGCGAGCTCGGCGCGCGTCGACTGGTCGTGCACCTTGATGGCGGCGGTGCGTCGCTTCGCCTCCTCCTCCCAGGCGCGGGCGGCGACCAGGGCGTGGCCGGGTCCCTCCTCGCGCAGGCCGGCCACCACCGCCCGGTGGGCCCGCAGGTCGTCGAGGCCCCCCTCGGCGCACAGCCGGCGCAGGCGCGCGGGCAGGCCGAGCGACGCCCGCACGACCAGCGCGCGGTCGGCCGCCTCGTCGAGCCCCAGGCGCCGGGCCTGGCGGTCGAGCTCGTCGGGCCGCCACGGGACGAACCGCACCGCCCGGCAGCGCGACAGGATGGTGTCGGGCAGCTCGTCGGGGTCGGTGACGTCGAGCACCCAGACGGTGCGCTCAGGCGGCTCCTCCAGGACCTTCAGGAACGCGTTCGCGGCCGTGTCGTTCATGTGGTCGGCGTCGGCGATGCGCAGCACCTTCCAGGTGCCCTCCACGGGCGAGCGCGACGCGGCGTGCAGCCACGCCTCGCGCACGTCATCGACCCGGTGCTCGCGGCCGACCCGGTGGAACTCCCACAGCGCCGGATAGGCGCCCCGCGCGCACCGCCGGCACACGTCACAGGTGCCGCACGGGCGCCCCTGGGCGGTGCGCGGGCAGTTCAGGGCCGCGGCCAGGGCGCGGGCGGCCTCCTCCTGGCCCACGCCCCCCGGCCCGGTGAACGCCCACGCATGCGGGACCTGACCGCGGGCGACCGCCGCGCGCAGGCTCTCCGCGGCGTGGGACTGCCCGGCCTCCGCCCACAGGTCGGTCATCGCCGGTTCCCCTCTTCCTCGATGCGCTCGGCCGGCACGGGGCCGTCCCCGTCGGTGGGCACGGGGCCGTCCCCGTCGGCCGGCACGGGGCCGTCCCCGTCGACGGGCAGGGGCAGCCAGGCGGTGAGCGCCGCCCGCACCCGCTCGGCCACCACCTCGGGCTCACCACGCCCGTCGACCACCACGACCCGGCCGTCGTCACGGTCGGCGAGCGAGCGGAACCCGTCCGCCACGCGCTCGTGGAACGCGCTGTCCTCGCGCTCGATGCGGTCCCCACCGTCGTGCCCCGACCCCGGGACCGCGCGCCGCAGCCCTTCCTCGACGTCGAGGTCGAGCAGCACGACGACGTCGGGCTCGATGCCGCCGACGGCCCACCGGTTGATCTCGTAGACGGCGTCCTCGCCGAGCCCCCGGGCGAAACCCTGGTAGGCCACCGACGAGTCGAGGAAGCGGTCGCAGATCACGACCGTGCCCGCCGACAACGCCGGGCGGATGACCGCCTCGACGTGCTCGGCGCGTGCGGCGGCGTACAGCAGCGTCTCGGTCCGGGCCTCCATCGCCCCGCTGGCCGGGTCCAGCAGGATCTCGCGGACCCGTTCGGAGACCGGCGGTCCACCGGGTTCCCGGGTCGCCAACACGTCGTGGCCCTCGGCTCGCAGCGTGGCCGCCAGCAGGCCCATCTGGGTCGACTTGCCGGCCCCCTCCCCGCCCTCCAGCGCGACGAACACCCCGGGCGTGGGCTCGGCGCGCGGCAGGGGCAGACGCAGCGTCCGGCCGGCACCGCCGGCACCGCCGGCACCGCCGGCCCGGTCGCCCGCGCTGTCCCGCTGGCGCACCGCCCGGTCCATCGCCCGCCAGGCAGAGATGGCCGACAGCAGGGCGGCGATGCCCCCCGCCAGCATCGTGAGCCGCACCCCCGACATGGTGGCGAACCTGCCGCCCGCCCCGATGGAGAACCGCCCGATCAACCCGGCGAGCATCGGCCCGAGCCCGAGGGCCGCGAACATGGCCACCCGGGTGCTCGTGTAGAAGGCCGCGAAGGTGCGGGCCCGCATGTCGTCGGTGGTCTGCTCGTGCAGCAGCGTGTAGCCGCTGACGAAGCTGATGCCGACCAGTCCCCCGAGCAGGAAACCGACCATCGAGGCGAGCTGCAGGCTCGGCAGCGTCGCGATGACGACCCCGGCCGCCGCCGCCCCCGTCAGGCAGGGCGGGAAGAGCCGCTCCTTGCGGACGTGGTTGGTGATGACGGGCACCAGCAGGATGCCGAGCAGCAGGCCCGTCCCGACGAACGCGACCAGGGTGAACCAGTCGGCCTCGGGCAGCCCCAGGTCGGAGCGGACGAACTCGGGCCCGAGGGCCACCACCACGCCCGCGCCGAAGGCCACGCCCACCACGCCGGTGATCAGGGCGCGGATGAGCGGCAGGTCGCGGATGAACCGCAGGCCGGCTCGGAGCTCTTCCCAGACCCCGGGCGCCTGCCCGTCGGCGTCGGTCGCCCGGCGGACCTTGGGCGGCAGGCGCAGGCCGAGGATCACCAGGCCGGCGATGAAGAAGGTGGCGGCGTTGACCAGCAGCGAGAACGTGGTCGCCCCGACGTCGGGCAGCCCCAGGCCGGCCAGGAACCCCGCGATGCTCACCAGCACCGTGGCGGTCAGCGCCCCCAGCGGCAGCGGGCCGTAGGTGACGAACAGGTTCATCTGGTTGGCCTGCGTCAGGTGCCGGCGCTCGACGATCTGGGGCAGCGACGCGTCCTTGGCGGCGATGAACAGCAGGGACAGGCACTCGATCACGAAGGTCAGGACCAGCAGGGTGACGAGGTCGCGCGAGAACGCCACCACCACGAACAGCGCCCCCCGCACGATGTCGGCCACGAACATCAGCCGCCTGCGGTCGTAGCGGTCGGCCACCACCCCGGCGATGGGGCCGAAGATGGCGCTCGGCAGCAGCCGGGCCATCATGACCCCGCCCAGGCCGAACAAGGCCAGGCGCGACCCGGCGGGGGCGAGGCTCACGACCAGCACCTGCAAGGCGAACAGGCCGATCCAGTCCCCGAAGCTGGAGCCCAGACCCGAGATGAACCACAACCGGTAGTTGCGATTGCCGACCAGCAGCTCCTTGTACCCGGCCAAGCGAGCCCGGTCCGGCACCAGGTCGTGGTCCGGGCCGATTGGGCCGCCTGCGCCCTGTCCGTCGACAGTGATGATCGAGCTCCCTGGAGGCCGTGCCGGCTGCGCCGAGCCTAATGGCCCGCCGGCGAGTAGTCTGCCCCAGCGTGACCGCAACCCCACACTCCGCCCTGCGCCCGCCGCTGCGGGGCCTCGACGTCGCTGTGCGCGGCGCGTACCCCTTCCTGGACCGGGCGGCCCGGGCCCGGGGCGCCGCCTACGTCAACGCCGAGGGCGGCGACGTGGGCATGCACGGCAGCCACCGCTCGGTGGTGCGCCACGTGGCGCACTACCTCGCGGCCGCCGAGCTGGTCCGCACCGCGGGCCTGGCCCGCGCCACGGGCCTGGACCGGGCCGGGGAGGTCGACGGCCCGGTCCTGGACGTGGGCAGCGGGGTCGGTGCGCTCGCCGCGTGGATGGCCGACACCCTCGGAGCCGAGCTCCACCTCGCCGACCACGACCCCCGGTTGCTCGCCGTCGCCGCCGAGGCCTTCCCCGGCACCGCGGTGTACTCCGACCTCGACGACGTGGCATCGGGCGCGTTCCGGCTGGTCACCGCGATGGAGGTCGTGGAGCACATCCACGCCACCGAGCACCTCGCGTTCGTCGAGGCCCTCTACGCGCGGGTGGCCCCCGGCGGGCTGCTGGTCGTGTCCACCCCCGACGAGACCCGCTACCTCGGCGGCTGGTCGGGCTACGCGCCGCACATCGGCTGCGTGGACCCCGCCGGCCTGCACCAGCTCCTGACCACGGCCACCGGGCAGCCCGCGACGGTGTGGCGCCTGGAAGGCGAGCCCTTCGCGCTGAACCTGGCCCGCCGGGTCGGCGAGCCGGTCCTCAACCGCGTGTGGGGATGGGTGAGCGCCCACGTGCCCGCCCTGGCGGTGCGCCTGGGCGGCGGCGCCGCCCGCGTTGCCGGCCCGGCGCGCACCCGTTCCGACGCGCGGGTCCCCGACGACGTGCGTGCGGTCCCGCCCGAGGAGGGCCAGGGCACCGGCCTACTCGCCGTGGTGCGCGCCCCCGGCGGGGACAGCGAGGTCGCGGCGAGCCCCTAGCTGAGGTGGAACGGCCCGTCAAGCGGAACCTGTTGCCTTGACTTGAGGCGG
>JBBDQS010000028.1 GCA_040905805.1 Egibacteraceae bacterium
GGAGCTGCTCGTCGACGCGGGCGCCGGCGGGACGATCGTCGAGCTCGAGTGAGCGCTCCGGTCAGCCGTCGAGCAGAGCATGCTGCCGCTGATCAGCTCCATGGGCGGCATCTGGGTCATGCGTCCAGATGCATTGAGACCCGCACGGCCTCCTCGTGGCTGTCTCCAGGTGTAACCCGCGGCAGGCCCCGGGGCATTCCCGGGCGGCAGCCACCATCCCGCTGGCCGCAGGCGAAGCCGGCTCGGGCTCAGGCTGATCCCCCGCCCCCCGTGCGGTCGAGCTCCAGCGCCGTGGTCACCTGGATCTGGGGGTGGATGCTGCGGTACACCGGACAACGGGGCGGGTGCGCCCTGAACGCACGATCCACCTTGTCGACATCCGCGTCGGCGTCAAGGGCCAGGTGATAGGTGACCGCGATGCGCTTGATCACCAGAACCTTGTCCTCCACCTCGACCTCCCCGATCGCGGCGGCGCGCAGGCGCGTGTCGCCCGCGGGGATCCCCCTGGCCTCCAGCGCACCGCCGAAGGTCCCGGTCAGTCACCCGGCAGCTGCCGCCACCACGTAGTCCAGCGTCGTGGACGTGGGCGGGTACCGGTCGGGATCGACGCCGTAGTGCTCGGCGACCTCGGTGTGCACCCCGAAGGCCACCGCCTCCCCGGCGGGCAGATGCGCCGTCCTGCTGGGCCCGCCGTGACGGAGGACCTCAACGACCGACCGATACACCACCTGGCCCATGATGCTCTCCTTCGCGCGAGATCACGCCACGACCCTACCCGGAGCGGCCGGTGGCCACGCGGGTTGTCCGTGAGGACGTGGTTCTCGGCACCACGGGACCCATGAGACGAGTAGGCTCCCGGACCGCTGTCGTCAGCGGCTCAGCAGCTCGTCGTGCACGACCGCGGTCACGAGGCCGTAGGCCAGGTGCGGTCCGAGGTCCATCGCCCAGCTCTTGGCGCTCCACTGCCGCGGGTCGGTGATGCCCAGCTTCGCCATCGGTCCGGCGCTGGCGACCGTGGCGGCGGCGGTCAGAGCGAGCGTGGCGACGGGCCGTCGCACCGGCCCGACTTTGGAACGCAGCGCCCCGTAGGCCGCGCCGACGCCCAAGCCGGTGACGTAGCCCATGAGCGCGCCGAGACCGGAGCGGCGATGCTCGGCCGTGTCGCTGTCAGGATCCTCGGCGATCTCCACACCGGCCTTGTCGGCCAGCTCGCCGGCGGTCTGGGCGGGGATGCTGCTGGCACCGCGGCCACGCACGGCCATGTCGAGGTAGCTCGCCACGTTGAGCGCGACGGTGCCGGCCGCCCCGGCAGCCAGACCCTTGGCTATCGCTCGCATCATCTGTTCGCTCCTGTCGACGGCACTGCCACCCTGCCCACCTTCCCAGCGGGGTATGCGAACGGAGGCGATGGTGCGTCGACGTCTTCCGGCGGCTCAAGCGGCGGGCCGGTCACGCGGCATGAAGACCCAGCTGACCGACTGGCGACGAGCGCTTTGGCGAAGGGTAAGTCGTGGCGGGCCGCCGCCCGGGCGGTCAAGGCGCCCACCCGTTGCCGGGCGTCCACGGGCCCTCCCTCGGTCACCGAACCCGGCAGCCCAGCGCAGGCCTGCGGGTTCTCACAGGCCGCGGTCGGCTTCGAGTAGGCGTAGCCAGACCTCGCTGACCGTGGGAAA
>JBBDQS010000029.1 GCA_040905805.1 Egibacteraceae bacterium
CACCAGCCCCGCCGCGTCGCCGCCACCCTGGTCACCGTCACCGGCGGCCGGGTCGGCCCAAGCACCACCATCGTCGGCCTCAGCCTCGACAGTGTCCTCAGCGGCGTCGGTGGCCTCAGCGGCGTCGCCCTCGCCCTCAGCGACGTCGGCGGCGTCGCCCTCGACGGCGTCGGTGGCCGCCGCCGGCTTGAGCGCCCGCGACACCGAGTTCAACGACACCCCCACCCGCTGGGCGATGGCGGCCATCGTCAAGCCCTCCGCTCTTGCGGCCACGATCCGCGCGACTGTGGCGTCGGTCAGCTTGGACGGGCCTTGCGGGCCCCGTCGCTTGGCCGTCAACGCCTCCACCCCGTCGGTGTCGTAGGCCGAGCGCCACCGCCACACCGTGTTCTCGTTGACCCCAAACGCCGCGGCCACCTCACGCTGGCCGGCTGTGGTGGTGACCACCATCTGCACCGCCGCCAACCGGCGGGCCGCGTTGTCGCCGGGCGCCCAGCACCACGCCGCGTTGCCCCACACGAACACTGCGCCGCCCTGCTCGCCCTCGACCAGCTCCACCCCGACGGTGACCACCCGCGCGTCGCTGCGCGGCAACGGCAGCGGCGGCCCCTGGTTCACCCGAGTCATCTTCGCTGCCACTCGACCACCCCACAAACGTCGCCTGAACTCTGCACGTATTATCGCATAGTTCGGGCGGGAAGTGTGGGACCTTTCCCCGCCACGAGTGGGTTTTCAGCCCTCTATGTCAAGAGGTCTGGGGTCTAAGCGAACCAGTCACGGAGATTCGCGGTGTAGTTGCTGCGCGTCTTGGCCGAACGGAACCCGGCCACGAACGCCGCAGTCAACTGCGCGGACCCCATTCGAGATGCTCGGTGACGGCGACGCGCTCACGGTTGCAGACATGAAGATCGACTCCTCGGTGACGGGCACGGGCGTCCCGCCTCCGTGGCGATCAGACCCCCTTGGCCACCTCACGCCAACCCGGCAAGGAACGCAGTCGAGCCGCACCCTGGGGGAAAGACCGCGCTGCGCATACTCAGTTCGGGGGCGGATTGATGGTGTCGCTGTACATGTCGCCGCGATGCTCCGGCCGCGTAGGCAGCGCCTCCAAGTCAGGGTGCTCAAGGAGCGTGTGCACGCAGGCATCTGAGGCGGCAACGTAGGTCCAGCAGAAGTCGATTTCGGTGGCCACGCACCAGGCCCGGTCGTCAGGCCACCAGAGGCTCGGGCCCGTGTCCCCCGCCCCAGGGCCTACGGCGATCCCGTCGACGACTGCGTCGATCGGGGCGCGCATAAGCGAGTAGCCGCGGCCGGGCAGTTCGACGCAGGCCGCTTCGGGGGCATAGTCCTCCCAGCCACCCCAGCCCTCCCAGACGCACAGCCAGCAGCGCTCGGGCGTAGCGGTGTGGGCGCGCAGCACCTCAACCAGCGGCGCAGCGATGCCAGCCGGCAGGTGGCCCACGTCGGGCTCGTCCTTCCACGGCGCGACGGTACCTACTTCTCCGGCGGGCTGGATGAGGCGCTCCCACTGAATCTCGGGATGCAGGCGCCGGCCCGACCAGGCGGCGACGCCGCTCCAGCGCACCGAGGGCGCATTCGGCGCATCATCAGGGCCGTGGACGGGATGAAGGATGCGCGCGTAGGCCGGGTAGCCGGTGGGCACCACAGCGCCGACCGGTGTCCCGAGCGCTGCGCCCAACTCCAGCAGCCGCGGCCCCAGCCACTCCGCCGGCGCAGCGCTTTCGGCCGGTTCGAGGCTCGGCGCGGGCTGCACCCAGGGCCCTGGCGGCCGGTCCGGGCTCCGTCGCTGGTTCAGGGACCCCGCCGACTGCGAGGACGATCCAGGCTGTCGCCTTCCCTGCACGCGCGCTCCCTCCACTTGCCACCGAGCCTCGACGGATATCACCCCAGGCGCAAGAGCAATCCGACGGATCCGTCTTGCATCGCTTGCATCGGGGTCTGGTGGAAGCCGTAGGGTTGAGCGCGGGGCCTGTCTACCCGACGTTCGCCGCGGGGCCGCTCCAAACGGTGAGTTTGGGTGCCCGTACACATGATGGCGGCGTGGCCGCGTCGGCCCGCCACCGGTCCTCGGCGAGGGATCGCTACGGAGAGCCAGGTCGCCCTCCCACCCGCGACCACGGCTTATCCCGGCAAGGGTTGAACTCGAGCCATGCTTCTGTGGGCGTAGGTCCGCACTCGCGGCATCACGTTTGAAGCCCTGTGAGCGTTGCCAACCACGATGGGTTGGACGGATCCAGTCTGGGTTCCCGGCCTCACGCTTGGCCAGTGGCGCGGCGAAGGGTGAGATACCCCAGGACAGCCGCAGCCAGCAAAGGCATCGCGGCCGAGTCGAAGAGGAGCGAGGTAAGACCTGGCATGGGCGGACGTCGGCGGCTGCTGACCGTGCCGGAAAGGTATGAGGTGTTTGTCGACCGTGGGTCAGGAATGAGGCGCCATGGACCACTGCGAGCAGTGCGGGTTCGTGTACGACTCGGTGCCGGCAGCAGCCGTGCCCGAGCAGCTACGGTCCCAACCGTCCCGCTACGCGGCCGTGCTGCGCGCGGCCCAACACGAATCGCTCGCCCGGGCCCGACCGGGGCCGCAGACGTGGTCGGCGCTCGAGTACGCCTGCCATGTGCGGGATGTGCTTCGGGTCCAGCGCGAGCGCTTGCAGCTGGCACTCGAGCAGGAGCGGCCGGTGTTCACCCCGATGCGCCGGGACGAGCGTGCTGTCGAAGACCGCTACAACGAGCAAGCCGTCGACGTGGTCCTTGACGAGCTCGCCGAGGCCGCCGAGCGGATCGCCGCCGCGCTCGACGGCCTCAACGATGTGCAGTGGCAGCGCACCGGGGTCTACAACTGGCCGCAACACGCCGAGCGGTCGATGGCGTGGGTGGCCCGCCACACCGTCCACGAGGGTGTGCACCACCTCGAGGACATCACCACCGGCCTGGACATCCTGCGCCGCGCTCGGGACTCGGGCGAGTGATCCCGGCTGCAGCGCGGCAGCCGCACAGGAGCGCGCCGTCAGGGCGAACCTCAGGACTGCAGTGCGGCGGGCATTCCGCGGGCGGATACCGTCTGCTTGGATGCCGACCGTCGCCCCTCTCGCGCTCCACGGGGCAGCGGCGTCGGTCGGCGGGCGTGCCGGCGCCGAGCGCAGAACGCGGGTGCCCGCCACGAGGGCTAGGTTACGAGCAGGGGTTCCGAGCGATGGGAGGGGTGCCGTGCTGCGCGGGCTGCTCCGACGCATAGCCGCACCCGCCCACCGGGCTGCGGACGCCATCCCCGGCGTGCGGCGGCGGGAGGACGTCCTGTCCTTCGGGCAGACGTCCAAGGGCGTTACCCAGGTGCGCGGAAACGGCACGCTCGTGTTGACCGACGACCGCCTGGTCTTCCTGATGTGGATGCCCCGCCGCGAGTTGGTCATTCCGCTCGCTGCCGTCGAGGCGGTCGACACGACGCGGAGCCACCTCGGCAAGACGATGGGGCGTGACCTCCTCCGGGTGTGCTGGCGCGACCCGCGGGGTGGCGAGGACGCGATCGCATGGCTGCTCGATGACCTCGGCGGCTGGCACACCGCCCTCGGCGGCGGCCCCTCGGGCTGACGGCCGCAGCGGACCGACTTCCCGATCGGTTCATCTCAGCACCGCATGCCGCCTTCGGCGGCACCTCGGAGTATGAGAATCCGGCCGGAGCCGGGCAGCTGCGGCCTGCTGCCCCGCGGACGCCCGGGGTTACCGACGGGTAGACCCGGGCTCAGGGACATATCTGTCGCTCCGGCCGGGTCTAGCAACTTTGCTCTCGCGCGTCCGGGCGGCAAGCCCCTGAGTTCTGTGGCGGGGATGCTTTGCGCCTGTTCGAGACGCTTTGGGAGAATTTCTCGTGACGCAAGTCCCGGCTCCCGCCTAGGTAGACATGGTGCAGGGGGGAGCCGGATCCTGCTACTTCTTCACAGGCTGGGATGGCAGAACCTGCTCCGGCTGCGGCCATCGATCTTGAGACAGATTCCGGTCGCACAGTTCTTCTGGATCCACATGCACGAAGGGGATGGAGTCGACGCGGTTCGCCTCCTGCCAGCACCGCGGATGATCAGAGTCCGGAACGCCGACTACTTCTCGCCACAGCCCTGTGCGTAGCGGCATGACGACCGTGACCAGGAAGACGACGAAAAGCGCGCTTGCGGCCACAGCCAGCCCGACGAAGGCAAGGGTCCACCTTGCTCGACCGGTCATTCCGTAGTCCCATCAGATGGACGAATCCGCAGTGTCCCAGTATGGCGCGCCCTCACGCGGAGCCGCGTCCCACCCGAACCGGGAACGCCCGCTACCGCACGGCTTTCGCGGCTGAGCCAGTGACAGCCAATCACAGTAGGACCGCGGAGGCCCAACCGCCGATAGACCGCACTCGAGGGGCACCAGGGTGCCGTCCGTCCCGGTGACCTACAGGCTCTGCATCAGTTCGGCCTCCCCGAGTTGCCCCACCGTTGGACGATGTACTTCTCGCGCTCGACGGCGTCGAGGGCCTTGGTGCCGTTGGCGACGCGGACGTAGAACTCGGTGCGGCTCTCCTTGGGCCCTCCGGGTTTCTGGATGATGACCTTGGCGTCGACGGGGAATCCGGAGGGGTCGACCTGGACCCGGCAGACCTCGCCGCCGTTGACCTTGTGGATCTGGGGTCGCATGAGCGTGGCTGCGGCGTCTCCCATCGAGGTGGCGGTGATGTTGGCGAGGTGCTGCTGGAACCAGTCTCGGGGATCCTGGTCGGTCTTGGAGCGGCTGGCGTAGTCGGACTCGAGGCCGTGCACGGTGCCGTCGTCGGCGACGCCGATGAGCAGGGTGCCGCCCTCTCGGGAGTTCATGAACGCGGCGATGGTCTTGAGCGAGGCGCTCTCCAGCGGCTTGAAGGTTGCGCCGCTGTCGGCGTGGGTGCGCAGGGTGGCCTTGTACTCCAGATGGGTGGACTCGCGGTCGGGGCCGAGGAGGTCGACGATGTCGCAGTGCTCCTGGTGCATGACCTTGGCCCGGCCCTGCACGAACGGCAGATAGGCGGACAGGACCTCGGCCTGCAGCTCGGGGTTGTCGACGTAGGCCAGCGCCATGTCCTCCGCGGCGCCCAGCTGGTCGAGCACCCCGGCCATGGCCTCCTTCTCCAGCACGAGCTTGAAGTTGTCCGGCGTGTTGACCGCGGCGGCCTGCTGGATGTCGGTGCGCTGGGCGAGCTTGTCGAACACCGAGTCGTAGAAAACCCGGTCCTCGGAGGCGAAGTCGGTCCCGAACCGCTCGTTGAGCCGGGCGATGATCTGCGACAGCGGCTCGTCCTCGGGTTCGTGCAGCTTGCCGCCGCCGAAGATGGTGCTGACCTCACCCTGGGTCTCGGCGAGGGTGACCGACCCCTCGAAGGTCTGCTCGACTTTGAGGTGGGTGAGCTCGACGTCGGGGTGGACCGCTTCGGTGCCGCGCTCCCTGACGAGCGCGGCGAGGGCCTTGCAGAACCGGTAGTCGCGTTCCAGCTTGGCGTCGGTGAACGCCACCACCTGGGACAGGAACGCGTAGGTGCGGATGAACCGGTTCAGGGCGTCACGGAACCGGTCCTGCTCGTCGGCGTCGAGGCCGTGGTGGAACCGGTCGACGGCGGGGGCGAGGGCGGCATGGACCCGGTCGTGGGCGACCTTGCCGGTGGTGAGGAGCAGGGCGACGGTGCGCTCGATCTCGTCGGGCCACAGGACCCCGAACGGGTCGAGGGCGTGGCGGGTGTCGTACAGCAGGTTCGGGTCGGTCGGTGGGGCCACGGTGGCGCCGTAGTAGGGCTCGAAAGCGGCCCGGATGTCCTCGGCGTCGTTGTAGAAGTCGAGCACGAACGTGCCGTTCTTGCGGACCCCGCCCCGGTCGTAGGTGCGGTTGAGTCGCGACAGCGTCTGCACCGCAGCGAGCCCGGACAGGGGCTTGTCGACGTACATGGCGTACAGCTTGGGCTGGTCGAAGCCGGTCTGGTACTTCTCGGCCACGACCAGCAGGTGCCAGGCGTCGGTGTCGAACTCGGTGGCGGTCTGGGACTCGGGGAACTCGTTCATCGACGACTCGGTCACGGGCCTCCCGTCGAGGTCCAGGGCCCCGGAGAACGCGACGAGGACGCCGACGTCGGTGTAGCCCTTGTTGTTGATGTAGCGGTCCAGGGCCAGCTTGTAGCGGGCCGCGTGCTCCCGGGATGCGGTCACGACCATGGCCTTGGCCATCCCCCCGATGCGGCTGCGGACCTTGCGCCGGTAGTGCTCGACGATCACCTCGGCCTTCTGGGCCAGCTGGTGGGGGTGCAGGGACACGAACCGGGCGATCGCCGCTCGCGCCTTGCCCGGGTCGTAGGTCGGGTCCTCGGGGGTGGCCTGCTCGATGTGCCAGTACGTCTGGTAGGTGACGTAGTGGGCGAGCACGTCGAGGATGAACCCCTCCTCGATGGCCTGGCGCAGCGAGTACAGGTGGAAGGGCACGTGGCGGTCCGTGGCCGGGTCGTAGCGGCCGAACAGCTCCAGCGTGCGGGCCTTGGGCGTAGCGGTGAACGCGAAGTACGACAGGTTGGGCTGCCGTCCCCGGGCCGCCACCGCGGCGGCTAGGGCGTCCTCGGCGGGGTCCAGTGGCTCATCGGGGTTCGGGACGGGCTTGGTCGCGCCGAGCACAGCCTTCAGCGCGGTGGCCGACTCGCCGGTCTGCGACGAGTGCGCCTCGTCGACGATCACCGCGTACGTGCGCTCGGGCAGCGCGCCGATCTTGTCGGTCACGACGGGGAACTTCTGCAGGGTGGTGATGACGATGCGGGCCTGCTCGCCCGCCAGCGCGTCCGCGAGCTGCTGGGAGTTCTCATCGATGCGCACCACCACGCCGTGGGCGTGCTCGAACTGGTAGATCGTGTCCTGCAGCTGCTTGTCGAGCACCCGCCGGTCGGTGATCACCACCACCTTGTCGAACACCTTGGCGTCGGCGGCGTCGTGCAGCGACGACAGCCGGTGCGCCAACCAGGCGATGGTGTTGGACTTGCCCGACCCCGCCGAGTGCTGCACCAGGTAGTCACGACCGGCGCCGTGCTCGCGGGCCTCGCCGGTCAGCGCGAGCACCGCGTCCCACTGGTGGAAGCGCGGGAAGATCACCGGCGGGTCCTTCGTCGAGCCCTTCGGCGTCGGCTCCACGTGCACGAACCGGTTCAGCAGGTCCAGCCAGGCGTCGCGCTGCCACACCCGCTCCCACAAGTAGGACGTGCGGTGACCGTGCGGGTTGGGCGGGTTGCCCGCCCCCAGGTCGTGGCCCCGGTTGTACGGCAGGAACCGCGTGGCCTTGCCCGCCAGGCGCGTCGTCATCGCCACCCGCGCGGTGTCCACCGCGAAGTGCACCACCGCCCGCCGCAGCAGCGGATTCTTTGGGTCCCGGGCGGTGCGGTACTGCTCGATCGCCTGATCGGTGCCCTGACCCGTCAGCGCGTTCTTCAGCTCGGCCGTCGCCACCGGCACACCGTTGACGAACAGGCACAGGTCCAGCGCCTTCATCGAGGGGGCCTCGTAGCGCAGCTGGCGGGTGACCGTCAGCCGGTTCTTGCCGTAGCGCTCCACCAGCTCGGGCGTCAACCCCGACGCCGGCCGGAAGAACGCAAGGCGGATCGTCACCCCCAGATCCACCACCCCGTGGCGCAGCACGTCGATCGTGCCCCGGGCGTCCAGCTCCTTGGCCAGCCGGTCCGCGAACCCGCGCCGTGCCTTGTCCGGATCCCCGTACAGGTTGCGCAGCTGGTCCCACCGGTCAGCCTGGGTCGCATCGACGAACGCGAACAGCTCGGTCGTGTCCAGGCCCCGGGCAGCGTCGAAGTCGGTGGCCGCCCCGTCCGCCATGCCCACCTTCACCGCGTCGTAGCCGCCGTGCTCGACCAGCCAGTCGCAGATGAACGACTCGAACCCCGCCTCGTCCACTTTGCTCACGCCGCCACCCCCGGCACCTCCAGCTCACCGGTCACCGCGGCGGTGATCAACGCTTGACGGCGCTCGACCAACAAAGTCCACTGGAGGCGCATCGCCTCCCGGGCTCTCAACTCTCTACGTCGAATCGCATCCAACTCGGTAGCTATGCGGACTTGCTCATCGAAGTCGGGCCATGGAATCCTCACGGAGCGAGCCACATCTTCGTTCAGCAGTGGGACCGGACCCGGTGAAGTCAGTGCACCCAGATCAACCGAATTCAGGCAGTAGTACACGTACCGGGGGGATCCAACCTCCACGGTCACCCCCATAACGTTTTGGTCGAGACAAGAAGGTTCACTCAATATGGCCCGTCGGTTCGTTAGCAATGCGGCTCCGATCTTCGGCAGCACGATCGTTCCAGCTGGCAAGACGGGAGAGTGCAACCCGGCTGCGACCTTGGGTGACACGCGGTTGGCGACGCGGTTGATGTATCCGTCGGCATCCACGGCCACGAGGTCTCCGACTTTGACGTAGGGGATCGTCCCGGCAGAGTCGCCCTGCATGCTGTGAGGGAATGCAGCGCCAGCCTGCAGCCGCGCTATTCGACGCAGTTGGACGCGGGGCGTCGCGGAGACGGCAAATCCAAGGCCCGTGCTGTTAGCGCCCACTGTTGCCCAGCGCTCGGCCAAGACATTTGCCATGCGCCGCCTCTTAGCGATGAGGGCGTCGATGCGGGCGGTCTCGGTGTCGAGGAATTCGGCGATCGTCCGCTGCTCATTGAGCGACGGGAGGCGAACCTTGAGCACGCGCAGGCCGTCGTTGTCAATTTCGATCTGGTTCGGACGAACGCCTCGGGACAGCCGACGGAGCTCAGCTGTGTAGACGGGCGAGCGGAGCAGATAGTCGAGGAACCTGGAGTCTTCTCCGTGCTGCGGTCTGAAGCAGATGTAGTGGCCAGAAACGATTCCTCGGTACTTGGAGATACCGAGCGAACCCTGCCACGCCTTCATCCGATTGACGGCAAGCCATCCCGAGTCAACCAACTGATAGATATTGCGGTTGGCTGCGGTCTTGTTGAAGTTGTCCCCACGACCCTCCTTCTGGACCACGCCGTGATCGCGGTAGACGCTCAGCATCTGCTCGTTGGGATGCCCGATGTCCTTCACGCGATCAAACAGCGACCATAGGGGAACGGATCGCCAGGAGGACGGCCACTCGACACCCCTGCCGGTCACTCCGTCACCTCGCGCAGGAGGTGTTGGATCTCGGCCTCCAACTGCTTGATCTCGGCATCAATCTCTTCGAGGGGGCGGGGTGGGACGTAGGTGTAGAAGTGGCGGGTGAGCGGGATCTCGTAGCCGATCTTGGTCTTGGTGTGGTCGACCCAGGCGTCGGGGACGTAGGGGTGGACCTCGGCGGCGAGGTAGTCGTCGACGGCGGTGCGGTACTCGATGGTGGTCAGCCGGGCGGTGGGGTCGGCCTCGTAGGTGAGGGGGCCCGGGGGCAGGGGGACGTTCTCGTTGTCGCGCAGGTCCGGGTCGGGCAGGACGTTGCCCTTGGCGTCGGTGACGGGTTCGGCGTCGGGGTCGCGCACGGTGAGAGCGTCGAGGATGGCGGTGCGCAGCGGCTTGCCCTTCACGCCGGCCTCGGCCATGAGGGCGGCGACGCGCTTGTCGGCCAGCGCGGGGTCGGTGATCGGCTCGTCCTGCCACTGCTGGAGTCCGGCGAGCAGCGCCCCGCGGGTGGGCTCGTCGAGCTTGGCGAACCGCTTGTCGGCGTCCAGGGCGGCGAGCGTGTTGTCGGTGACCTGCCAGCGGACCCGCAGGGGGCGCTCGACGGTGATGCGCAGGTAGCCGAACGCTTCGTTGGGGAAGATCTTGATCCGCACGCCGGAGGGGTGGTCGCCGTCGGCGTGCTCGCCGTAGGCGCGGACGATGGCGGTGATCTGGGCGTCACTGATCAGCTTGCGCTTCTGGCCCAGGCTCTTGCGCATCTTGGCGAACATGGCGCGGGCGTCGACGAGCTGGACCGTGCCGCGCCGCTCGGGGCTCTTGCGGTTGGTGACGATCCAGAAGTAGGTGGAGATGCCGGTGTTGTAGAACAGCTGGTCGGGCAGGGCGACGACGGCTTCGAGCCAGTCGTTCTCGATGATCCAGC
>JBBDQS010000030.1 GCA_040905805.1 Egibacteraceae bacterium
GGAGCGAGCACGTTGTTGAGGTCGTGGGCGATCCCACCGGCCAGCGTGCCGAGGCTGTCGAGCCGCTGGGCGCGCAGCAGCTGCTGCTCGGTGCGGCGACGATCGGTGACGTCGGTGTTGATGGAGAGCACTGACTCGGTCCCGTGCTCGTCGCTCACGAGGGTGCATCGACCCTCGATGGTGAGCTCGGTGCCGTCCTTGGCGATGTGCACGAGCTCGCCGGCCCACTCCTCGTCGGCGAGCACCGCGTCGGTCGTTTGGTCGAAGGTGGCCGGGTCGCCGTAGAGCAGCTCCCGGATCGATCGGCCGAAGACCTCCTCGGCGGGGTAGCCGTAGAGCCGTTCGGCGCCCCGGTTCCAGTAGGTGATGCGGTGGTCGAGGTCGCGCACGATGATCGCGTCGCTCGCCTTGTCCAGCAGCTGCGCCTGTCGCGCGAGCTGTGCTCGCGCCTGACGCTCGGCGCTGACGTCACGGAAGTAGACCGCGAGACCCTGCTCCGAGGGGTACACGTGGATGCTCAACCAGATGTCGAGCGGTTCCCAGTAGAAGTCCTCGATGACCTCGCTGGCACCCGTGCGCACAGCCCGGTGGTAGACCTCGTCAAGGATGCTCCCCACCGCCTGGGGGAAGGCTTCCCACAGGTCCTGGCCGAGGAGCTCCTCGCGGCTGCGGCGCAGCACCTGCTCCGCGCGGCGGTTGACGTAGGTCATCCGCCAGTCGCGGTCGACCGTCCAGAACGCATCGGTGATGCTCTCGAGCGTGGTCGTCAGGCGTTCGGCCAGCAGTCGGACCTGAGCGTCAACCTCCTTCTGCGCCGTGATGTCCTGGTGGGCTCCGGTGACGTGGGTCACCGTGCCGTCGGGCCCGTACCGGGCTTCGCCGATGACCCGCGCCCACTGCCGCAGACCTTGGCGGGTCTCGAGCCGGAGCTCGAGGTCGAACGGCGTACCGGAGGCGGCGCACGCCTCCAGCGCGGCGACAATCCGGTCGCGGTCCTCGGCCAGGTACAGGTCAAGGGCTTCCTCGACGATCACCTCGGCGTCGTTCGGGTAGTCGAGGATCTCGTAGATCTCCTCCGACCAGATCGCCTCGTTGGTGGCGACGTCCAGCGACCAACCACCGATGCGCGCCGCCGAACCGGCGACCCGCTGCAGCGCCCGACTCTGATCCAGCGTCGCCTCGGTGCGGCGGCGCTCGGTGATGTCGAAGAACGTGAGCACCGACCCCTCGATGCGGTCTCCCTGGCCCACCGGTGCCGAGCGGTACTCGACCGGGAAGCTGGTGCCGTCCTTGCGGAACAACACCTCGGCATCGGACATCACCCCGCGGCCCTCGCGATGCGCCCGGTAGATCTGGCACTCCACCTCCGGGTAGGGCGTGCCGTCCGGGCGGGTGTGGTGGACGAGGTCGTGCATGTTCCTGCCCAGCAGCTCGGCCTCGTCGTCGTAGCCGAGCAGGCGGACGCACTCGCGGTTCGCGACCGTGCATCGGCCCTCCAGGTCGACCGCGTAGATCCCCTCGTGCGCCGCATCGAGTAAGAGGCCAGCGAAGTGCTCCGAACGCGCTGTCCGGTCGTCGACCGAGAAGCGGCTGCTCGCTAAGGGCCCTCCGCAAAATAAGTCGGTCTAAATGACAGCTCGGTAGTTCCACTA
>JBBDQS010000031.1 GCA_040905805.1 Egibacteraceae bacterium
CGGCGGGATCGGCGGGATCGGCGGGATCGGCGGGATCGGCGGGATCGGCGGGATCGGCGGGATCAGCGGGATCAGCCAAGTCTTCGCTGGCAGCCGGGTCGGCGGGGTCAGCGGCGGTGGTGTCGGGCGCGCTGGTGCCAGCGGCGACGCCAGGATCATCAGCCTCGCCGGTGCCCACGGCCTTGCCGGTGCCCACAGCCTTGCCGGTGCCCACGGCCTCGCCGGCGCCAGCGCCGCTGGGGTGGTCCTTGCCGGTGTCAACGTCGCCGGCGTCAGCGTCGCTGGAGGGGCCCTGATCGGGGTCGGTGGGTGTGTGGGGGTGGGCTGGGTCGGTGTCGGTGATGCCGGGCAGGTCGATGCCGAGCAGGTCGGCGAGTTCGATCAGGGTGAGGTGGGCGGCGGGGTGGTCGGGGGGAAGACCGAGCAGGGCGGCCAGGTCCAGGGTGATGAGGATCTGGGGGCGGGCGCCTTGGACGGTGGGCAGCCCGGGCTGGGCGATCAAGGTGTGCAGCATGGCAGCGAACGCGTCGTGGCGGCGTTGGGCGAAGGTGCGCCGCTGCTCAGGTGGCGTGTCGGCGGGGTCGGGGGTGTCGAAGGCGTCAAGCAGCACGGTCAGCGCTTCGCGGGTGAGGGGGTCAAGGGTGCCCAGCAGTTCCCCACGGCTTTGGAACCCTTGGCGCAGCGTCAGCGCGCGGAGGGGATCCCCGCCGGGAGCGTCGGGGTCGTTGGCGGCGTCGGGGTCGTCGAGCTCGACGAGGTGGCGCACGGCGTGGCGGACGTCGCGGGGCGGGTTGGTCATGGCGAGGTCGGCCAGGGTGTCCGCGACGGCGGCGAACGCTTGGGTGCGCGCGGGCACGCAGCGGTCGGTGACCGCGGTGACGTGGGCCAGGGTGAGGTCCCCGGCGGCCAGGTGCGCGGCCATGCGCGGCAGGGTGTGCAGCCGGCGGGCGGTGGAGGCCTGGCGGGCGGCGGCGGAATGGTCGGTGCCGGTGCGGCGAGCCAGCCACGACGCTGCGGTCATTGCCCCGTCGGCTTGGTGGCCGTTTCGCCGGTCGAACGCGCTGAGCAGCCCCAGCTGGCAGGCGTCCAGCCGGGCCCGCAGGTGGGCCACAGCGACCAGCGCGTCACCGACCACGTCGATGTGCTCGTCGCCCAATCCGTCACCGAGACCGTCACGCTCGCCGCTGGTGGCGGTGTCCGCGACGGCGGGGCTGGCGGCAGCGCTTCGGGTGGGGGCGGTGGGGGCACCGACGGTGGTGGTGAGCGCGTCGATCGTCTCGGCCAGCGCGCCCATGATCGCGCCCAGCGGGGAGCCCGGGGTGGTCGCGCAGCGGGTGAGCCGGCTGCGCGCCTGCACGGTGCGTGGTGCGCTGCCCACCGCCCAGGCGTTCGTGCCGCCACCGTCGCCGCCGTGGTCGTCGTTGACACTCTCGGTGGCCTGGTCGCGGCCGGTGTGGTAGCCGACTGGCTGCTCGCTGGCCATCAGCCCTGCTGGTGTGCGTGCGTGGTGCACGCGCCGACGGCATCTGCGGGCGGTGACGACAGCTGACTGGGTGTCTTGTACGAACATGTGTTCGAGTCTACCGTGTTCAGCGCGTCTGCGCAACACCTCTTCACAGAATTCTTGGACGTAAACATTCGGGCAACCCGTGGGGTCCGCGCGCTGGGTTGGGGGGCCGTGGTGGTCAGGCGGGGGTGGTGAGGATGGACCGCCAGTTGCGGTGCAGGGGGTAGAGGTAGACGTCTTTCACCGCGAGGGCGTGGTGGTGGTGGCGGTCGAGTTTGCCGCGGCCTTGGGTTTGTCCGACGCGGGTCCAGTTCGCGGCTTTGTAGCTGGCGCCGGTGAACCGGCCGGCCTCCACGAACGTCTCCAGGAGCACGGGTTGGTAGCCGTAGGCTGCCTGCCAGTCGGCGGGCAGGCGGCGGGCGACGGCGCCGAGCAGGTGGCTGGCGAGGTTGGGCACTTGGACGTGGGGTGGGATGAGGAAGCGGGCGTTGCCCACGATCAGGTGCAGGCGGGCTTGGCGGGTGGGGGGGTCCCAGCCGATGTGGGTGTCGCGGGGCGCGCATTTCCACGCGGAGGCGGCGAACCCGAGCGCGGCGACGGTGCCGTGGTCGGTGTCGGCGAGGTAGCGCAGCTGCGCGCCGGCGAAGGGGGTGTAGCCCAGGTAGTGGTGGGTGGCGATGAGGGTGCGCCAGCGGGCGGCTGCGGCGGGGGTGTCGACCACGGCCAGGCGGATGGGTCCGAGCGCGTCGAGGGTGGCGGGCACCGGCTCGGCGAGCAGCTCGAGGGCCAGTTGGGGGTCGGGTTGCAGGTGGCGGGTGTGGCGCCCGTTGCCGTTGCGTTTGCGGGGTGGGGGCAGGGTGATGAGCCCGTCGTCGGCCATGCGCAGCAGCGCCACCCGCGCGGACATGTCCTTGGGTCGCCCGTCGATGCGGTGCCATTCCAGCGCCTGGCAGACCGCCGCGGCGATCGCTTGGCGGGTGGGCAGGGTCGCTGTGATGCCTCGGATGACGGCCAGGTCATCGGGGGTGAAGTCGCGTCCGCTGTAGCGCACGGTGTCGGTCACGGCGCGGGCCCGCCCGGCGCCCGCCAGGCGCCCAGGTCGGCGGGGCTGGCCGCCCAGGGCAGGAAGCGGGCCAGGTCCTCGCCGGTGGGCGCGCGCCCACCGGCGGCGGCGCAGGCGTCGAGGTAGGCGCCCAGGTAGACCAACGGGTCGCAGCCGGCCAGCTGGGCGGTCGCGGTGGCCGTCCACACCCGCCCGGCCAGCGCCGCGGCCCACACCGCCCCGCAGCCGTAGTAGTTCTTGCGGCCCACCACGGGGTTGCGCAACGCCCGCTCGGCGGTGTTGTTGTCCAGCGCGAGGTCGGGGAAGTCTTTGTGGCGGGCCAGCCCGTCCCACTCGTGGTCCAACGTGGCCAGCACCTCGACCGCCGCGGGATGCAAGGTCGCCTCGGCGGCCTGATCGGTGCGGGCGACATCGATCGCGGTGAGCGCGACAGCGAAGTCGGCGTCGGCGCGACGCTGCTCCATGCTGCCCGCCGCGCAGCTCGAGCGTGCCTGGTGGGCACGGTACAGCGCAGCGATGCGCTCCACCCATGCGTCGCGCCAGTCGGCCAACTGCTCGGGGTGGGCGTCACCCGCACGGATGAAGTAGCGGCGGATGTGCGCCCAACACCACAACGCATCCACACCCGTGATGCGGTCCAGTGACTGGTAGACGGTGAAGAAATCCGACGAGATCAGCAGCCGCCGGCCGTCTTCCAACGTCTTGGCATCCACATCGATGCCCAGATGGTCGCGCAACACCTTGGTCGAGCGGGACGGCTCGATAGTGAACACGGTCGTGTCGGCGGCAGCGAACACCCACAGCCACCAGCGATGGTTGGCTTTGCCCTCGACGTCTTCGAACACCTTCCAGGAGGTCTCGTCGATGTGGAGATGCCCCGCGGCGCCGTTGCGGGCACGGATCGCTTCGTCCAACGGGGCCAGCAGTGTCGAGGTCGCTTTCAACGCGCCGACCAGCGTGCCCTGAGCGACGGCCAAGCCCTCGCTTGCCAACGCCGCGGCGATGCGGCACAACGGCCGGCCCCACACGTACTTGTCGACCAGCAGCCGGGCGAGGAAGCCCGCGGTGAACATGCCCTTGGCGATCGGCTTGGCCGGCACCGGCGCGGTGACGATCCCCGGCACGCCACAGGCGCACACCCGCCGGTAGGACCGGCGGCGGTGCACGATCCGCACGACGCGCACCTGCCAGTCGATCTGCTCGCTGGTCTCCTCACCGAAGGCAGCATAGGCCGCCCCGCACTCGGCGCAGCAGCGCTGTGACTCGTCGAGCTCGTGGACGATCTCCTCGGTGTCCAGATGGGAGTTGTCGCGTCGACCGTGGCCCCGCGAGCCGGGCTGCTGACCACGCCGCCGCCGCGGGCCACCGTCCCCCTCGCCGGCGCCCCCAGCCTTCTGCCCGCTCGGCGTCCCCGTGTTCTGCTTCTGCTTCTGCTTCTCCGAGGAGTCGCCGTACAACAACCTGGTCAACGTCACGAGCTTCTCGCTCAACGCCGTGACCTGCCCCTCCAGGTCGGCCACCCGCGCCCGCAACACCGCGTTCTCGCCAGCCAGTCGCTGCGCCTCGCTACGCCAGTACTCAGCGTCCTCTGCACCCCGGGTCGCATCCATCACCCCAAGGAAAGCGGATACTCGTTTCCGTGTCCAGCATCCCCGACGGCCCCCCGACCGGCAGATCTGGCAACTCTCGCGACAGGCCTGACTACGGGTTCACCGAATGTTTACTCTTGGACTTTGCACGGGCTCGCCGGCGCGCAAGGCCCGTACGCGCCGCGGGTGCACCGCCGCGGGTGCACCGCCGCGGGTGCGCCGCCGCGGGTGCTCGCGCCGGCAGTCCTCCTGGTTTGCGGCAACGCGGGCCAAGCCTGCTGGCGCCCCACCCGGTCAGCCCACCACGCCGGCGGCCCGCAGCGCGGCGACCTCGGCGGGCGTGTAGCCGGCGTCGGCGAGGATCTCGTCGCTGTGGCTGCCCGGCGTGGCGGGCGGACGACGCAGGGCACCCGGTGTGCGCGAGAACCGGGGGGCGGGGGCGGGCTGGGTGAGCCCCTCGTGGGTGGTGAACGTGCCGCGGGCGGCGAGGTGCTCGTGGGCCGGCGCCTCGCCCAACGACAGGACCGGGACCACGCAGGCGTCGGACCCGTCGAAGATCGCGGCCCACGCGTCGCGGGTGCGGGCGGCGAAGACCGCCGCCAGGGCCGTCCGCTGCTCGGGCCAGAGCCCGCGGTCGTGCTGGGGCCAGGTCGCGGGGTCGAGCCCGAGGAGGTCGAGCAGCTCGGCGTAGAAGCGGGGCTCCAGCGCGGCCACCGCGACGAACCTGCCGTCGGCGCAGGCATAGGACCGGTAGAAGGGTGCGGCCCCGTCCAGCAGGTTGGCTTCGCGCCGGTCCTCCCACAGGCCCGCGGCGAGCAGGCCGTGCACCATGCCGCTCATGGCCGCGACGCCGTCGACCATCGCCGCGTCCACCACCTGGCCGCGGCCGGAGCGCTCGCGCTCGAGCAGGGCGCACACGGCCCCGAACGCGACCAGCATCCCGCCGCCGCCGAAGTCGGCGACCAGGTTCAGCGGGACCGGCGGGGGGTCGGCCGCCGGGCCCATCGGGTGCAGCGCGCCGGCGAGCGCGAGGTAGTCCAGGTCGTGACCGGCGCGCCCCGCCCACGGACCGTCCTGGCCCCACCCGGTGGCGCGGGTGTACACCAGACGCGGGTTGCGTGCGAGGCAGACGTCGGGCCCCATACCCAGCCGCTCCGCCACGCCGGGGCGGAACCCCTCGAGCAGCACGTCGGCGTCGTCGAGCAGGCGCAGGGCGACGGCGAGCCCCCGCGCGTCCTTGAGGTCCAGCAGCAGCGACCGGCGCCCACGGCCGAGCACATCGGTGGCGCCGCCCAGCCCCAGCGCACCGTCCGGGGACCGGTCGATGCGCACCACGTCGGCACCCAGATCGGCCAGCAGCATCCCCGCGAACGGCGCGGGGCCGATGCCCGCCAGCTCCAGCACCCGGACGTTGTCCAGCGGGCCCATGGTGGCTCCTTCCTCTGCCGTCGCCCGGGGCGGCGCGGGGACCGGCGGCCGCGGACGCAACCTTACGTTCCGTCATCTCGTTGTAAGGGGGGGTACCTGCGTCCACCGCCGCTGCGCAGGGTCGGCAGGGAGTTTCCGGCGAGGCTACAAAGGAGGGTGCCCTGCCACTGGCATGGCGTGACCGTTCGGTCGCGCGCGGGCCGACAAGCGCTAGGGTCGCCACCGTCGATCGGGGAATTCCGGGTGAACAAGGCGCGCAGGGCCCTGGGGGAGCTCGGGGGCATCACCGCCATGGCCCTCGACGGGACCCTGTCGCTGCCGAAGCGGCCCTGGCAGACCAGCGAGTTCGTCCGCCAGTGCTGGTTCATCACCAAGGTCTGCGCGATCCCGCTGGTGCTCATCTCGATCCCGTTCGGGATGATCATCGCGCTGCACGTGGGCTCGTTCTTCCGCCAGCTCGGCGCGGAGTCCCAGATCGGGTCGGCGCTGCTGCTGGCCACCGTCCGGGAGCAGGCGCCGATCGCCACGACGCTGCTGATCGCCGGGGCCGGCGGCAGCGCGATGTGCGCCGACATCGGCAGCCGGCGCATCCGTGAGGAGATCGACGCGATGCAGGTCATGGGCGTCGACCCAATCCAGCGCCTGATCGGGCCGCGGCTCGCGGCCGCGACGGTGTGCGCGGTCTTCTTCGTCTCCATCGTGGCGGTGGCCGGGATCATGGGCGGCTGGTACTTCGCGGTCCGGGTGCAGGGCGGGACGACCGGGTCCTACTTCGCCAGCCTGTCCGCCCTGGCGCAGATCCAGGACTACTACCTCATGATGGTCAAGGCGGTGGTGTTCGGGTTCACCGCGGGGGCGGTCGCGTGCTTCAAGGGCTACACCGTGGCCGGTGGCCCCAAGGGCGTGGGCGACGCGGTGCAGTCCAGCGTCGTCATCACCTTCGTGCTGCTGTTCTTCCAGAACTTCGTCATCACGGCCATGTACTTCAACCTCGTCCCCCAACAGGTGTAGGCCCCATGTCCGCTCCGCCGCAGCTGCTCCGTGCCGGCCGCAGGGCCGGGGAGCCGTTCGCCGCGCTCTGGGACCAGTTCCGCTTCTACGCCGAGGCGCTCGGCGGGCTGGTGCGCGCCTTCCGGTACGGCGGGGTGATCCTGCGCCTGACCACCGACGTCGCGGTGGGCGCCGGGGCCCTGATCATCGGCGGGGGCATGTTCTTCGTGATCGGGTCGTTGTCGTTCTTCACCGGCACGGCCGTGGGCCTCGAGGGTTACGTCGCCCTGGACCAGATCGGCGCCCAGGCCTACGCGGGCCTCATCGGCGCGTTCGCCAACGCCCGCGAGATCACCCCGCTGATCGCCGGTGTCGCGTTGTCGGCCCAGATCGGCGCGGGCTTCACCGCCGAGCTCGGCGCCATGCGCATCTCCGAGGAGATCGACGCCCTGGACGTCATGAGCGTGCCCTCCATGGTGTACCTGGTGTCCACGCGCATCTGGGCGGCGCTGATCCTGGCCATCCCGCTGTACCTGCTGGCGCTGTTCGCGAGCTTCGAGGCGTCGCGGCTGATGGTCACCCGGTACTACGACGTGTCGGTCGGCGCCTACGACCAGTACTTCAACCTCTTCCTGCCGCCGATCGACATCCTGTACTCGCTGACCAAGGCGGTGGTGTTCGTCGTCGTGGTCGTGCTCATCCACTGCTACTACGGGTTCTACGCATCCGGCGGACCGGTCGGCGTGGGCGTGGCGGTGGGACGGGCGATCCGGGCCTCGCTCGTCGTGGTGGTCCTGCTCAACCTGGTCATGTCGGTGATGTTCTACGGGGCGGGCGACACCGTGCGCATCTCATGAGGTCCATGTCGACCTTCGCCCAGGCCGTCGCCGGCGCGCTGTGCACGGTGCTGTTCCTGGCCGTGGTCTACCTCGGCACCCAGTATGCGCTGGGCGCGTACGACGACCACTACGAGGTGGACGTGGTCCTCGGTCAGCTCGGCCAGGGGATCATCACGGGCAGCGACGTGCGCATCCGTGACGTGCTCGTCGGTGAGGTCGGCGAGATCCGGCTCGACGAGCAGCACCGTGCGGTCGTGACCCTGTCGCTGGACCCGGCCCACCGCATCCCCGAGCGTGCCGTCTTCCAGACCAACGCCCGCACCCTGCTCGGCGAGAAGCAAATCGAGGTGGTGTTCGACGGTGCCGTGGAGGAGGGGCCGTTCCTCGCGGACGGCGCGATCGTGTCCGACGCCGACCGGGTCGTGGAGTTCCAGGACGTGCTGGCCGAGCTGGCGGACCTGTTCGCGGCGGTCGACCCCGATGACCTCGCGGTCGTCATCAACGAGGGTCTCGGCGCCTTCGACGGCCAGGGCCCGGCGATCGCCCGGGCCGTGGACCAGGGGGCCCGCGCCACGGCGACGCTCCGCCGCAGCCTGGACGACCAGCTCGCCGCGCAGCGCGACCTGTCGCTGGTGGCCGAGCGCCTCGGGACCGAGGGGGAGTCGTTCAACCGCATGGGGCGGGAGCTGATCCGGGGCCTGCCGACCGTGTCGGACAACCAGGCCGAGTTCGCCGGGGCGCTCGACGAGCTGGCGCACTTCTCGCGGGTGGTGGACGCGACCCTCACGGTCGACCGCGCGAACATCGATCGCCTGATCGTCGAGGGCGACAGCGTCACCCGCATGCTGTTCGCCTACGCCACGCAGGTGGGCGAGGTCATGACCGGCCTGGTCCAGTACACCGAGAACTACGTGCAGGGCTTCATGTCGGACGGCCACGACGGGCAGGCCGCCAGGTTCCAGGCGCTGATCGACCCTGACGACGTGATCGCCGCCGAGGCGTGCGAGGAGATGCCACCGGAGCTCGCCCAGGAGCTGCCGCTGTGCGACGGCATCGTCACCGACACCCTGCCCGACCTGCCGGCCGTGCCGCTGCCGTCCTCGCCCGACGTGCCGCTGGCAGGTGGCGAGGCTGCGCCGGGGCGAGCCGTCCCGCCGGGGGCCTTCCGCCCCGAGGTGCCCGAGCGCCACGGCCTCGACGCGATCGCCCGTCGGCTGCTGCCCCAGGAGGGTCAGCGGTGACCGATCGCCTGCCCGGTCTGAAGTTCGCGCTCTTCGCGGTGGCGTGCGTCGTCGCGGCGGCGTTCGTGATCCAGTGGACCGGCAACTACACCCGCATCCCGCTGCTCACCACCGCGGACGTCTACGAGGCCGAGCTGGACGACGCCTCCGGCTTGTCGGTCGGCGACGACGTCCGCGTCGCCGGGGTGCCCGTGGGTCGGGTCTCGAGCCTCGGCATCGAGCGCGGCAAGGGTGTCGTGACCTTCGAGCTCGACCCGGCGGTGGGCCTCACCGACACCTGGGAGGTCGGGGCCCGTTGGCGCAACGTCATCGGCCAGCGCTACCTGTACCTGTACGACGTCGAGGGCGGCCGACCGCTTGAGCCCGGCAGTCGCATCCCCGCAGAGCGGTCCCGCCGGTCGGCGGACCTCGGACGGCTCTTCAACGACCTGACGCCCCTGCTGCGGGCCATCTCCCCCGAGCAGCAGAACCAGCTGGTCGGGGCGATGAACGAGGCGCTGGACGGCAACACCGCGCGCATCCAGCAGCTGGTCCGCGAGCTCGGGTCGCTGGGCGACACGCTGGCCGACTCCGAGCCGGAGATCCGCTCGGTGCTCGACCAGGGCAGCGCCCTGCTGGAGACCTACACCCAGCGCCAGGAGGAGCTCTCCGGGTTCATCGCCGAGCTCGCCGACGTCGGCGGCACCGTGGCCGCCCGCAACGACGAGCTGCTCGCGGCGATCGCCGACATCGCCGAGGTGCAGGCCCAGTTCGGCGACCTGCTGGACGCCAACGACGCGGAGCTGCGCCAGACCGTCGGCAACCTGGATTTCATCACCGACCGCATCCGCCGCCAGCGCGAGGACGGGCACTTCGAGAACGCGATCGCCACCGCCCGGGCGGGGCTGGCCACCTACATGCTGATCAGCCGCCGGGGCCAGTGGTTCGACGTGCGGGCGGTGGCCGTGCAGGTCATGGACGGTCACGGCCAGGTGCTGTACTGCCAGACCGAGCGCGGCACGGGCTGCGCAGAACCCAACAGCCTGCAGTCCGCCGGTCGCCAGACGGGCATGGCCTCGGCTTCCGCCGTCCGCCGCCCCGCCCTTCACGCCGTCACCACGGGCGCGCTGCGGGGCGTCCCGGGGGAGGCGGGATGATGCGGTTCACCGAACGCAACCCCCTGGTGCTCGGCCTGGTCGCGGCCGCGCTGCTCGCCGGCGTGACGGTGGCGGCGCTGACGCTGCAGCGCACCGACCTGACCGGCGGCTACACGGTGGCGGCCGAGTTCGTCGACGCCAACGGCCTGCGGGCGGGGGACAGCGTGCTCGTCGCGGGCGTGCGCGCGGGCGAGGTGCAGGACCTGCAGATCGACGGTGACCGGGTGGTGGCCAGCTTCTCGATCGCCGGGACGGAGCTGCCGAGCACGACCCGGGCGGAGATCGTGCTGCGCACGCTCGTGGGGCGCCGGGTCGTGGAGCTGTCCACCGGCGACGACTTCTCGGAGCTGCTCGAGGACGGCGACGTGATCCCGCTGGCGCGCACCAGCGTGGCGACCGACATCCCCGAGTTCGGCGACGTGTCGGAGGAGCTGCTGCGCGAGGTCGACTCGGCGGCGCTGAACACTTTGGTCCGGTCGCTCACCGACGTCACGCGCGACCAGCGTGAGGAGCTCGCCCTGCTGGTCGAGGGCGGCACCCGGCTCACCCGGGTCGTCTCCGACCAGGAGGAGCAGATCCGTCGCCTGCTGCGGGGCCTGCGCGCGGTCAGCGAGACCCTGGCAGCCAGCGACGCGGATCTGGTCGCGGTGATCGACGACGTCGGACGGGTGCTCGACAGCTTGGCCACGCGTCGTGAGGACGTGCGCCGGCTGCTGCGCGAGACCAACGAGACCAGCGCGTCTGCCGCGGACCTGGTCGCGGACACCCGCGGCCAGCTCGACCGCATCCTGCACGAGCTCCACGCCGACCTCGAGGTCGTCAGCCGCCACCAGGTGGTGCTGGCCGAGGCGCTGGCCTACGCCCCCCAGGCCGTCGGTGGGTTCGCGGAGATCACCCGCTCCGGTGCGGACCTGGTGCCCTACGGCAAGGTCTTCGTCACCGGCGCCGGCCCGGTGGGGGTCGACGTGGTGTTCGGCTGCGGTGGGCTTCTGGACCAGGCCCTCGACCCGCTGCTCGGTCCCGACCCGCGGACCTGCGAGGAGCAGACCAACCGCGCCTTCCCCCGACGCGATCCCGGCGAGCAGCCGACCCTGCTGGACCAGCTGCCCGACGCCGGCGCACCGGCGGGCCAGCCGTCCCCGGGCCGCGCGGGCCTGGACGCCGTCGCCCGGCGTCTGCTGCCCGAGGGGGTGCGCCCGTGACCCGCCCCCTCGCCCGCACCGTCGCCCTCCTGGTGGCCGGCGCTTTGCTGGCCACGGCCTGCGGCGCGCAGGGCCCCGGCGCGCAGGAGATCACGGCGATCTTCGCCAACACCAACAACCTGTTCGTCGGCTCGGAGGTGCGGGTTCTCGGCCTGAAGGTCGGCCAGGTCGCCGCCATCGTCCCCGCCGGGGAGGGCGTCCGGGTGGAGATGCGCGTGGACGCCGACCGGCCGGTGCCCGCCGACGCGACCGCGCACCTGACCCCGGTGTCGCTGGTCGGCGAGCGTTTCGTGCAGCTCGCGCCGGCCTACACCGGCGGGACGGAGCTGGCCGACGGTGCCGTCATCGGTCGCGATCGCACCACCGTGCCCGCCGACGTCGACGACGTGCTCGCCTCCTTCGAGCAGTTCCTCGAAGGCCTGGACCCCGACGCGATCGCGGAGCTGGTCGACGCGCTCGCCGAGACGATCGCCGGGCAGGGCGACGGCCTGAACCAGCTGATCGCCGGCGGTGCGGACACGGTGCGGGTCCTGTCCGACGCGACCGAGGACCTGACCGCCGTGGTGGCGGCCCTGGGCGACCTGAACACCACCCTGGCCACCCGCGACCAGCAGATCGGGCCGTTCCTCACCGACTTCCGCACCGTCCTGCAGACGCTGACCGCGGAGAAGCCCGAGATCATCGAGGGCCTCGGCAACCTCCAGCGCCTCACCCTGGAGCTGCGTCCGCTGCTCGACGAGCACACCGACCCGCTGGTGCGCGACCTGGAGGTGCTGACCACCACGCTGGCCACCGTCGACCGCAACCTCGACAACGTCGGCGCCCTGGCCCTGCAGTCGGGCCGGTTGTTCGCGGGGATCGGCCACGCCGTGGAGTTCCCGCAGGCGCGCCTTGCCCTGCAGAACCAGACCGAGGAGCTCACGACCCTCATCGAGCAACGGCTGACCGAGCGGCTCGCGGGGGTGTGCGTGCGCCTCGGGTTCGACCAGTGCGCCGACCCCGCCTTCTTCGAGCCCCACGTCGCCGCGATGCAGTGCGACCCGGCCGCTCCGGCCTGCGGGTCGGACCGTGCCGCCTTCGGTGCGGCGCTGCGCTCGGCGATGGACGCCATGCCCGACGAGGCCCTGGAACAGCTGGAGGCCGAGGCTCGCGCGCGCCAGGACGCGCAGCCGGGCGAGGCAGCGGCCCCGCCCGCCGGGCCCGGACCAGCCGACGATCCGCCCGCGCCGGGCTCGGGTGCGCCGGCGCCGGAGGGCAGCCGGCTGCCCGCGCCCGACCCCCGCCTCGAGGAACTCCCCGACGACGAGGGGTCGGGGCTGCTGCGGCGCCTGTTCGGCGGCGCGTCATGACCCGTCGAGGTCGCGTGCTGCTCGCCGCGTTGGCCGCCGTGGCACTGCTCCTGGCGGGGTGCGCGTCCGACGAGGGCACGGTCGTGCTCGCGACCTTCGACGACGTCGTGGACCTGACGACGCGCGGCGCGGTCAAGGTGGCCGACGTCACGGTGGGCAGCGTGCGCAGCATCGAGCTGGCGCCGGACAACCGGGCGCTGGTCACCCTGGCCGTCGACCCGGACGTCGCCTTGCCGTCGAGGGTCACCGCACGGTTGCGCAAGACCAACGTCCTCGGCGAGCGCTTCGTGGAGCTGGTGCCCGACCCGGACAGCGGTGGCAGCTTCACGTCCGGCACGATGGTTCAGGAGTCCGTGGTCGTCCCCGAGCTGGAGGAGCTGGTGTTCGCGGGCACCGACCTGATCGCCGCGGTGGCCGCCGACCGCCTCGCCGTGGCGATCGAGGCGGGGGCCGAGGGCCTCGGCGGTCGGGGCGGCACCCTCAACGTGCTGCTCGACGACCTGAGCGAGATCGTCACCGCCTACTCGACCAACAGCGACGACACGGTGCGCCTCATCGAGGGGTTCGAGGGCTTCCTCGCCGACGTCGGGCCCCAGGCGGACCTGCACGGGCAGGCCCTCGCGGAGCTGCTGCGGTTCAACCAGGTGCTGGCGGCCGAGGACGAGCGGCTCCTCGATACGTTGTCGGATGTTCGGGCGCTGGCGCTCAGCGGCACCGACATCATGGTCACCCACCGCCAGCGCCTCGACGCGTTCTTCACCCGCATCACCCGCCTCAGCGACGAGATCGTGTCACGCGACGAGGACCTGAGCCGGCTGTTCTTCGAGCTCCAGCGCCACAACATGAGCACCATCGCCGGCGTCAACTCCGAGCACGCCCAGATCATCCTCGACTTCATCGTCTGCGGCATCAACGACGAGCCCGGTGACCCCGTCCGCTCCTGCGAGGACCAGGCCCCCGGCGGCATGCAGCCCCCCGAGCCCCGCCCACCCCAGGACCTGTCGCCGTGAGGGCCCGCACGCTTGCCAACGCCGTGGCCGTGGCCGCCGCCGCGATCGTGCTGCTCACCTACGCCGCGGCGCAGCTGCTTGCCGGCGCCGTGCTCGACGACCGCTACGACCTGTACGTGGAGCTGCCCCGGGGCGGGGGCCTGCTGCCCGACAAGGAGGTGACGTACAACGGCCACGGCGTGGGCCAGGTCGCCGACATGGAGCTGGTGGGCGAGGTCGTGCGGCTGCGCCTGCTGATCGAGGCGCAGGTCAGGGTGCCCCGCGACGTCGACGTCGTCGTGCAGCGCTCCAGCGCCATCGGCGAGCAGGTCCTCGACCTGCGACCACGGGCCGCGATCACCGAGGCCACGGCGTTCCACGAGCCCGGCGACACCCTGGCGATCGCCGACCTGCGCCTGCCACCGGAGGTCCAGCAGCTGCTCGCCCTGGCCGGCCGCGTCCTCGAGCCCATCGACAAAGCGGATGCCGGGACGGTCGTCGCCGAGCTGGCTGACGTGGTGCGCGGTCGTGGTGATGACCTGCGGGGGGTCCTGCGCGACTCGGCCACCCTGTCCGAGCAGCTCGCCGACGCGGGGACGGAGTTCGACCGGTTCTTCGCGTCCAGCCGCGTGGTCAACCGCACGCTCGCCGAGCACCGCGAGACGCTCGCCGGTCTGGTCGTCGACGTCGGCGACGCCGCCACCATCCTGTCGGACATGCGCACCGAGTTCGAGGGGGTGCTCGCCGACGCGCCGCCGACGCTGGCGCTCGCCGGGGACCTGGTCGACCGCAGCCAGCCCAACCTGTCGTGCTCGCTGCGCGACCTCGCGAACCTGAACGCCTACGTCGCCCGACCCGAGGTGCTGCACGACACCGCCGAGGCGCTGCGGCTGAACCGCCTCTTCTTCGACGGCTTCGCCACCCTGACCCAGCTCGATCCGTTCGGTGGGCACTGGCAGCGGCTGCGGTTGGAGTTGCGCGACGAGGGCCACGGGCATCCCTACGAGCCCAAGCGGCCGACCCCGCCGATCCTGCCGGGCGGGGCCTGCACCTCGCCGTTCGGGGCGGGCGCCCCCGCGGCAACCGAGCCCGGGCACGTCCCGCTGGTCACCGACTCGGCCGTCGTCCCGCCCGAGGACGCCCGCGAGGAGCCGGTCCGCCGACCGGCCCGCACGGGCGCGACCGCGGCCGGCTCGCAGGCGACCGCACCAGGAGACCAGTGATGGCCAAGCCGACCCGATTGCTGCGCGACCCGCGCCTGGCCTGGGGGGTTGCGCTGCTGGCGGTGCTCGCTGCGGTGTCCTTCGCGGTGCAGTGGCGGTCGCTGGCCACCGAGGCGGACGTCCGGGAGCAGGCGCGTGAGGCCGGCGAGGTCATGGCGGCGCGCATCACGACCTTCGAGGGCGCGACGGTCGACCGCTTCGTCGAGCAGCTCCGGGACCTGGCGACCGGTGCGTACGCCGACCAGGTGACCACCCTGTTCAACCCCGACTTCCGTGCGGCGCTGGCCGAGCACGAGGTCGAGTCCGTCGGGGAGGTCGAGCGCAGCTTCGTCCAGCAGATCGACGGGGACGAGGCGGAGGTGTTCGTGCTCGTCCGCCAGACCAGCGTCAACGCCGTCACCGACGAGCCCGTCACCGACGAGCTGCGGATGGAGCTGACCCTCACCCGCGAGGATGGGCGCTGGCTGATCGCCGACGTCGCGGTCCTCGGACCCGACCCGTCACCGCTGGCGGCCCCGCCGCCCGAGACGCCGGGGGATCAGGGAGGGGAGCCGCAGTGAGCCCGAGAGACGCCGTGGGCGTGGACAAGCGCGACATCAAGATCGAGACCTTCTACGGGGCCGGCGTGTGGGACGTCGAGCCGGCCGTCCGGATCCGTGGGCTGACCAAGCGCTTCGGCGCCAACACGGTGCTGGAGGACCTCACCTTCAACATCCCCAAGGGGGCGTGCACCGTGCTGCTCGGCCCGTCGGGGACGGGCAAGTCGGTGTTCCTGAAGAACCTGCTCGGCCTGCTGACGCCCACCAGCGGGGAGATCTGGGTGGGCGACAAGAACCTGCCGACCCTGCGCCACCGGCAGCTGCTCGAGGTGCGCAAGCGGTTCGGCGTCCTCTTCCAGGACGGGGCGCTCTTCGGGTCGATGAGCCTGTACGACAACACGGCCTTCCCGCTGCGCGAGCACACCCGCAAGAAGGAGCGCGAGATCCGCGAGATCGTCATGCGCCACCTCGGCCGGGTGGGCTTGACCGACGCGGCGGATCGCTTCCCGGGGGAGGTGTCGGGTGGGATGAAGAAGCGCGCCGGGTTGGCCCGCGCCCTGGTGCTCGACCCGGAGATCGTCATGTTCGACGAGCCGGACTCGGGGCTTGATCCCGTGCGCGTCTCGTTCCTGAACGAGCTCATCACCCAGCTGAAGGAGGAGCTCGATTCGACGTTCGTGGTCGTGACCCACAACATCCCGACCGCGCGCAACATCGCCGACTACATCGGCATGCTGTTCCGGCGTAACCTCGTGATGTTCGGGCAGACCGAGGAGCTGTTCAGCTCCGACAAGGCTGTGGTCAACCAGTTCCTCCACGGGCGCACGATGGGGCCCATCGGCATGAGCGAGGAGGCGGACGCGCCCGGATGGGTCGACGAGTCCTGACATGCCCGGGTAGGGTCACAATCTTTCGGGGGGGTAGGTACGTCGCATGCGCAAGGCGTCGGTGGTGGCCGCACTGCGGAGTCAGCGCGCCGCAACCCTGACTCGGCTGGCCGCACTGCCCGACCACAGCTGGGATGCGACGTGCCTGCCCGGGTGGCGGGTGCGTGACGTCGCCGCCCACCTCGTCGCCATGGACGAGGCGTCGGTGACGGGACGCCTGATTCCTGCGGTGCGGGGTGCGCGGGACCGCCAGGAGTTCGAGCGCTGGAACGACGTCGGGCTGGCCTCGTGGTCGGAGCGCTCGCCCTTCGAGCTGCTGGACGCGCTGGAGCGGTGGGGGGAGCGACTGGCACGGTTGGCGGGGCGGCTGCCCTCCGCGGCGCTGCGGGTCCCGGTCAGCGGATGGTACGGCCGCCAGCCACTGCTGTTCCTGCTGTACCGCCGCGTGCTGGACGAGTGGGTGCACGAGTGCGATGTGGCATGGATGGCGGGAAGCCGCGCGGAGCCGGCCGCAGCGGGGTCGGAGGTGTCGGACGTGCTCGCCGCGGCCGTGCTGTCGACGCTGCCGCACCTCGGGCTGCCCCGGACCCCCCGCACCAGCGGGGTCGCGCGCCTGGTGGTCCATGTCGGGGAGGACCACTGGCAAACATGGGGCGTGGACTTCGCCCGGCGACAGTACGGTGCACGCGTCACCGCGCGGCCGGACGTGGTGGTGCGCACCGATGCGTGCACGCTCGCGCTGCTCATGGAGGATCGCTGGTCCTGGAGCCGGGTGCCGCGGGACCGACTCAGCATGGACGGCGACGAGCTCGTCGCGTCGGACCTGCTCGATGCGATCGCCCCGGCCCCGTGAGGAGGCAGGGCCCTCCCTATACTGGTTGAATGGCAATCGGAATCGGCGAGGAACTTCGTGCTGCCCGGCGGCAGTACGGGCGCTCCCTGGCGGACGCCGCGGCCGAGACGCGGGTGCGCGAGACCTACCTCGCGGCGCTGGAGGAGGAGGAGTTCGCATCCCTGGGCGGCAGCGTGTACGTCAAGGGCTTCCTGCGCAGCTACGCCAAGTTCCTGGGGCTCGACCCCGAGCCGCTCCTCGTGGCGTACCGCGCCGAGTACGAACGCGACGAGGAGATCCCGTCGTCCGCGTCCCGCCCCCTTGCTCCGATGGGTCCCCGGGAACGCCGCGGCGGACCCGCCGTGATCGTCGTGGCCGCGGGTGCGCTGCTGCTCGTGCTGGCAGCGATCGGCCTGGTGGTGGGCGGGGACGACGGCGGCGAGGAGCAGACCCGTGAGCGCGGCCCTGCGCCGGTCGAGGAGGACGGGGACGACCCCGGCACGGCGGCCTCTCCGCCGGGGACTGCCACGCCGACCCCCACGCCGACTGAACTCCCGCAGATCGACGGCATCGAGGTCGCGGTGGCAGTCACCGGCGCGATCTCCTGGATGCGGGTCGAGGTCGACGGCGAGACCATCGTCGAGGGTGAGCAGCAGGGCGGCTTCAGCAGGACCTTCACCGGCGAACAGGTCGTCGAGGTCCGCATCGGGGATGCGAGCGCGGTCTCCCTCGAGGCCAACGGCGCGGACCAGGGTCCGCTCGGGGCCGCGAACGAGGTGGTCCAGGTGACCTGCAGCGCCGGCGAGGACGAGTGCGACGTGGACGTGGCCGCATGACGCTGCGGCCCAGTCGGCGCGGGAAGGCGTAGGCCACATGGCCGCCCCGCAGCCCTGTGACGACCGTGGGGACCCTCGGCGCATCGGGGCCGTCGGCGACGTGCCCGGGGCGCCGCTGCCGGCGGGGCTGCCGGCGGATGCGGACGGCCGCTCGATGTGGCGCAACCCCGCGAACGCGCTGACGCTGCTGCGCGTGTTCCTGGTCCCGGTGATCGCGTGGCTGGTGACCCTCGACGGCGATGTCGCCCGGTGGTGGGCGTTCGGCATCTTCGTCTTCGCCGCGCTCACCGACTCGATCGACGGGTGGGTGGCCCGGCGGATGCTCGGCGCCACCCGGTGGGGCCAGGTCGCGGACCCCGCCGCGGACAAGGCGCTCATCATCGGCAGCCTGGCGGTGTTGGCGTACATCGGCGAGCTGCCCTGGTGGGCCGTCGTGGTGATCGTCCTGCGCGAGGTGGCGGTGACGGTGCAGCGCACCCTCCTGCTGCGCCGGGACGTCGTGATGTCCGCCAGCATCTGGGGCAAGGTCAAGACCGTGTCGCAGGTCATCGCGGTGACGCTGTACCTGGCGCCGCCTGCCTCCGGTGTGCTCGCGCTCGGCGCGCTCTGGGTCGCGGTGGTGCTGACCGTGGCCAGCGGCGTGGAGTACGCCGTGCGCGGCGAGAGGCGCGCACGTGCGGGATGAGTCCTCGGGCCTGCGGGCCGAGGTGGTGGCGGTGGGCACCGAGCTGCTGCTCGGCGAGAACGTCGACACCAACAGCGCCTGGATCTCCTCGCGATTCGCCGAGATCGGCGTGGACGTGTTCCGCCACGTCACCGTCGGCGACAACGTCGTGCGCCTGCTCGCGGCGCTGCGGGACGCGGCCTCGCGGGCCGACGCCGTCGTCGTCACCGGCGGTCTGGGAGCGACACAGGACGACCTGACCCGCTTCGCGGTGGCCCGGCTCGCCGGGGTGGACCTCGAGCGTCGCGCGGACCTGGTCGAGCACGTCGAGGCGCACTTCGCCCGGACGGGCCGGCCGATGCCGCCGCGCAACCGCATACAGGCGGACCTGCCCGCCGGTGCGCGGGTGCTGGCGCCCGTCGGGACGGCGGCGGGATTCGCGGTGGAGGTGGACGGCACGGTGATCTACTGCCTGCCGGGCGTGCCGACCGAGATGGCCACCATGGTCGACCGCGACGTCGTGCCCGACCTGGCGGGGCGCGCCGGCCTGGCGACCACCGTCAGCCGGCTGGTGCGCACCGCGGGCGTGTCCGAGTCGGGTGTGGCGGAGCGCTGCGCCGGGGTGGTCGAGCGCCTGGACGCCGTGGGCAACCCGACCGTGGCGTTCTTGGCGTCCCGCGGCGAGACCCGGGTCCGCGTCACCGCCAAGGCCGGCTCGCGCGAGGCGGCCCTGGCCCTGGTCGACCCCGTCGTCGACGAGGTCGTCGGCCTGCTCGGCGCTGCGGTCGTGGGCCTGGACGGGGAGGGCGTCGAGCACGCCGTCGGCCGCCAGCTGCGTCGGCTCGGCTGGACACTGGCCGTGGGGGAGTCGGTCACCGGCGGTGGCGTCGGGGCGCGGCTGGTCACCGTTGCCGGTGCCAGCGACTGGTTTCGCGGGGGGGTCGTGGCGTACACCGAATCGGTGAAGACGTCGCTGGGCGGCGTGCCCGCGCAGGTGCTGGCCCGCGAGGGGGCCGTGAGCGAGGCGGTCGCCGGGGCGCTGGCCACCGGGGTCCGCGACCGGATGGGGGCCGAGGTCGGGCTGGCCGTGCTCGGCGTGGCGGGGCCGGCCTTGCAGGCGGGGCGCGCGGTGGGCACCGTGTGCCTCGGCGTCGCCCTGCCCGAGGGGCCGCCACGCGTTCGCACGGTGGTGCTCCCGAGCCGCAGCAGGACGCAGATCCAGGAGTGGGCCACGAGCGTGGTGCTTGACCACCTGCGGCGGGCGCTCGGCGCAGGCGCCGCAGATCCCGCAGATCCCCATGACGGATGACGCGAAGGCGCGCCAGTTTGCCGCGGTCGAGGTCCCCGAGGAGGTTCGCGACGCGATCGAGGCCGCCACCGAGCCGCTGCGTCGCTCCGCTGTGCAGGTTCGGTGGGTCGCCCCGGACGCCTACCACCTGACCCTGGCCTTCGTCGGCTGGGTCGACGACGCCGGTGCCCGGGCGCTGGAGGACGCCTGCGCCGCGGCGGCGTCGACGGTGCAGCCGTTCAGCATGGGTCTGACGGGGGCCGCCGGCACGTTCGGCGGCGGCGTGCTGTGGGCGGGCCTGGCCGACTGTCCGCCACTGGAACGGCTGGCCAGCGCCCTGCGGGCGGGGCTGGGCGAGCGCGGCATGCGCGTCGAGCAGCGACCCTTCCACGCCCACGTGACCCTCGCCCGCGCCGCGCGCGACGCCCGCATCCCCCGCCGCCTCGTCGACGCCTACGCCGGGCCGCGAGCGACGTGGCCCGTCGAACGGCTCGTGACGATGCGCTCCCGCCTGCGCCGGTCTGGTGCGCGCTACCGTGTCGAGGGCGCCTGGCCGCTCGGCCCGGTGTAGGGGGTGGAGGCCATGGGGGTCGTCGTCAAGCGCAGGGCGGGGTGGCTCGGGGCGACGGCCGCCCTCACGGTTGCGGTGCTGCTCCTGGCCATGCCCGGGGGTGGTGCCCAGGAGGTGACGCCGATCCCCGTCGGGCCGACGGTCGGGCTGGAGCTCGTGGCCGCCGGGCTCAGCGCGCCGGTGCAGGTCCTGTCACCGCCTGACGGCAGCGGTCGGCTCTTCATCGTGGACCAGGTCGGGCGGATCCGCGTCGTGTCAGCGAACGGCGTGCTGCGGGAGGCACCCTTCCTCGATCTGCGCGATCGCATGGTGGCGTTGCGTCCGGACTTCGACGAACGTGGCGCCCTCGGGCTGGCGTTCCACCCCGACTACGCCGCCAACGGCCGGCTGTTCGTCTACTACAGCGCGCCGCTGCGGCCGGAGGGCCCGGCGGGCTGGGACCACACCAGCCACATCTCGGAGTTCACCGTCTCCGACGACCCCGACATCGCGGACGGCGGGTCGGAGCGGGTCGTGCTCCAGGTCGATCAGCCGCAGGCCAACCACAACGGCGGACAGGTCATGTTCGGGCCGACCGACGGCCACCTGTACATCTCGCTGGGCGACGGCGGCGGCGGCAGCGACAGCGGCACCGGCCACACGCCCGCGATCGGCAACGCCCAGGACACCACGAACGTGCTCGGGGCCATCCTGCGCATCGACATCGACGGTGCCGAGCCCTACGCGATCCCCGAAGACAACCCGTTCGTGGGCCGCGAGGGACGCGACGAGATCTTCGCCTACGGCCTGCGCAACCCCTACCGCTTCACGTTCGACCCGGGCGGCGACGGCGCGCTCCTCGCCGGTGACGCGGGACAGGCGCTGTGGGAAGAGGTCAGCGTCGTCGTCAACGGCGGCAACTACGGGTGGAACATCACGGAGGGCACCCACTGCTTCGACCCCGACGCGCCGACCCAGAGCCCCGAGGACTGCCCCGCCACCGGGCCCGGCGGGGACGCGCTGATCGACCCAGTGATCGAGTACGCCAACAGCCGCCAACCCGGCGGCGTCGGGGCGGTGATCGTCGGTGGCCACGTCTACCGGGGCAGCGACGTGCCGCACCTGCAGGGTCAGTACGTCTTCGGGGACTGGAGTGCCTCCTCCGCCGAGCCCGACGGCACCCTGCTGGTCGCTGAGCCCGCAGGTGCCGGGCTCTGGCCGATCCGGGAGATCGCGGTCGAGGACGCCGCCGGGGGACGCCTCGGGCACTACGTGCTGGGATTCGGGCAGGACACCGACGGTGAGGTCTACGTACTGTCGAGCGACCGTGCCGCCCCCTCCGGGGACACCGGCAGGGTGTACCGGCTGACCGCCGCCGACTCGGGCGGCGCGCAGGCGTGCCCGCCCGGTGAGGTCGACACGGCCCCGTTCACCGACCGCGCCGCCATCCCCGCGGCGCACCTGGCCAACATCGACTGCGCGTCGTTCCACGACATCGTCGAGGGCTTCGCCGACGGCAGCTCCGGCCCGACCCTGCCGGTGCGCCGCGACCAGATGGCGTCGTTTCTGATCCGCGCCGCCGAGTTCGCCACCGACCAGCAGCTGGCCAGCCAGACCCAGGCGTTCACCGACGTCCCCCGGGCCACCACCCACTTCGCCAACGTCAACGCCGCCGCCGAGCTCGGCCTGGCCCAGGGCTTCGGCGACGGCACCTACCGGCCCGGCAACGACGTGCACCGCGACCAGATGACCACCTTCGTCATCCGCCTGCTGGCACACCTCGTGGGGGAGTAGCGCCACACCCCCTGGGGGCACGCCGCTTGGGGTGGCGCCGCACGGGTGCCGCCGGTCACTCGCAGAACAGCACGTTGCCGCCGATCATCATGACCGGGTCGCTCGGGTCGTCCCCGTTGACGAAGACGACCTGGTCGCCGCCCTCGGCCGGCTCCACCGTCCAGAAGGAGCCGAAGGGGTTGGTGCCGGAGGCGGCGAAGGTCGCCCGGTCGCCGTACAGCGCCTCCACGTCGCTGCTGGGGTCGTGCAGCCCCAGGCCGAGGGGGGTCTGCAGCGCCAGCGGGTCGGAGCCGTCGGCCGCCGGCGTGGAGCTGTAGGCCTCCAGCGCGGGCGCGGCGCGGTGCAGGAACGTCACGCGCAGGCTGTCTGCCCAGGTCAGGGTCCGGGCCTCCTCCGGACCGGCCAGCTCGCAGTACGTCTGCCAGCCGCTGTCGTCGTCGGGCTCGCCGAGCTGGTCCGTGAGCCGCTCCACCGCTGCGCCCATGGGGGTCTCGAAGAACAGGCCGGCACCCAGGCCGTCGCCGCGCAGCGCCAGGGCCGTCAGGTCGGCGCCTTGCAGGAAGGACAGGGTGCGGACCAGGAACGAGGCCATCTGGTCGCGACGCGTGGGGGCGGCGGGGTCGAAGGTCGTGGCAGTGCGTCCGTGCGCCAGCCCCAGCGCGGCGGCGCCGTTGATGTTGGGTCGGTGCGCGTTGCCCGTGGCCACGTCGGTGAACCGGTCCTCCTCGGACTGGTGCTCGCTCAACGCCACCCCCTGGGCGTGGGCGGTGGCCCGCAGCACGAACGAGGCGATCTGGTCGCGGCGCACGAGGGCGCCCGGGCTGTACGTCGTCGCGCTGGTGCCCATCACGACCCCTGCAGCCGCCAGGCGGTTGATGTCGTCGGCGTGGGTGTTGCCGCCGATGTCGGCGAAGCCCTGGTCCTCGGCCGATGGCAGTGCGGCGCCGGCGGCGTCCACGACGCGAGCGACGAAGGCGGCCATCTGGTCGCGGCGCACCCGGTGGGTCGGCCGGTACGTGCCGTCGGCGAACCCGTCGGTGATCCCGCTGTTGGCCGCGCAGTCCACGTTGGCCCGGTGCACCAGCGGAATGTCGGTCCGGTCGGTGAATGGTGCCGGGGGGTTGTCGTCCGGGCAGGCTGCGCCGTCCTGCGCGGCTGCGCTGGGGGCCGGCAGCGACGTGACCCCCGCCAGCGCCAGCGCCAGTGCGATCGTCGCCGCCATCACCGGCCGCAACGGCTCGGTGCGCCAGGTGCCGTCACGCATGTCGATCCCGCCCTTCCCAGCCCGCCGGTCGTACCCGAACAGCCGTCCCGCGCGGGACGGCCGCGCGTACCGTACACCGCTCCCGGCGGCGGGCGGCAACGGCGAGGGCCGCGTCCGCCGGGGTCGGTGCGCGCCGATTCCCCGCCGTCGCAGATCCCTGACAACCGAACAGAGGTTCGGTACGATGCGCGCGCTTGTCCACATCCTCGCCGTACAGACGCGGGCGTTGTCACACCCCGCAGCTAGGTTGACGCTCATGATGGACAGACGGAGTGAAGGGAATCCCATGCAGCGCGACAAGGCCCTGGAGATGGCGCTCGGCCAGATCGAGAAGCAGTACGGCAAGGGCGCGGTCATGCGCATGGACGAGCAGGCGAAGGTCAAGATCGCCTGCATCCCGACGGGGGCGCTGAGCCTCGACCTCGCGCTCGGCATCGGCGGCCTGCCGCGCGGCCGGGTGGTGGAGGTGTACGGACCCGAGGGGAGCGGCAAGTGCCTGGTGGCGGACACCCACGTGTGGACCGACCGGGGGCTCGAGACGATCGCCGAGCTCTTCGAGCGCTGCGGCCAGAAGGCGAGCTGCACCTCGCGGGTGACCGACGTCCGCCACCTTGGGGTTCGGGCCGTGAACGAGCACGGGGAGCTCGAGCAGATCGCCGCCCTCACCCACAACAACCGCCATCCGGTCCTGCGTGTCCGCCTCAAGTCCGGCCGGACGCTCTCGGTGACCCACAACCATCCGCTGCGCGTCGTCAACGACCAGGGCTACATCGTCTGGCGCAAGGCGGGGCAGATCGCGGAGGGCGACACCGTGGTCTCCGCCACCTTCGGAGCCGTGGAGGCAGCAGAAGGCGACGGCCTCACCGAGGACGAAGCCGCACTCGTGGGCTATCTCGTGGCTGAGGGCTCGCTGTCGTCCAGGCATGCGGTGCGCTTCACCAACTGGGACCACGAGGTCGGCGACGACTTCACCCGTCTCATGGGAGGTCTCTTCGACGTCGAGGTGCGGTGCTATGACCGCAAGGAGTATGCGGCGCACAGCAAGGCCATCCGCAGTGAGCTCGCGGAGCGGTACGGCCTCGACTACGTGAACGCCGGTGGTAAGACGGTGCCCGCCTGCATCCGCACCGGCGGTGCGAAGATCCAGCGGGCGTTCCTGTCGGCGCTGTTCGAGGGGGACGGATGGATCGACACCTCGTCCACCGTGGGGATCGCTTCTGCGTCGGAGCAGTTGGCCCGCGAGGTGCAGCTCATGCTGTACGGGTTCGGGATTCCCGCGACGGTGTCGTCGTCGTTCAACACGACCTATGAGCGGGACTACTGGACCGTCACGGTCAACCCCGCATCGGCACACCGCTTCCTGGACGAGATCGGTTTCCGTTCAGCGCGGCGGCAGGCGCAGGTCGCGGCCAACTTCCGCCGCTCGGCGCTGGACCCGCAGTTCGAGAACATCCCCCACGTCGGCAACCTGGTGCGGACGCTGCGCGACGACCTCGGCGGTGACCGCGAGCTCGACCGGATCGCAGGCGACCTCTTCCGCAGTGACATGGATCTGCGTTGCTCACGCCGGCGAATCGCCCAGATAGTGGCGTGGGCGGAGCAGCGGGCGCTCGGCGGCGCCAGTGCAGCGATCGTGGGCTACTTGCGCCATCTCGCTGAGGCCCGGTACACCTACGAGCAGGTGACCGCGATCGAGGACGGGGGCCTGCAGCCTACGTTCGACATCGTGTTGCCAGGCACGCACAGCTTCGTCGCCAACGGCGTGCTGTCCCACAACACCACTGTCGCGCTGCACGCCATCGCCGAGGCGCAGAAGGCCGGGGGGATCGCCGCGTTCATCGACGCCGAGCACGCCCTCGACCCGTCCTACGCCTCGGCGCTCGGGGTCGACATCGAGGCGCTGCTCGTCTCCCAGCCCGACAACGGCGAGCAGGCACTCGAGATCGCCGACATGCTGATCCGCTCCAACGCCATCGACATCCTCGTGGTGGACTCCGTCGCCGCGCTGACCCCACGCGCCGAGATCGAGGGCGAGATGGGCGACAGCCACGTCGGCCTGCAGGCGCGCCTCATGAGCCAGGCCCTGCGCAAGCTCGCCGGCACCCTCAACCGCTCCCGGACCTGCGCGGTCTTCGTCAACCAGATCCGCGAGAAGATCGGCGTTATGTTCGGCTGCCTTTCCTATGGCACCCGCGTGACCCTCGCTGACGGCACGCAGGAAAAAATCGGCAAGATCGTCAACCAGCGTATGCCGGTCGAGGTGCTGTCGTTCGACCCCCATCTCGGCGAGATAGTGCCGAAACGAGTCGTCAACTGGTTCGACAACGGCCCCACCGAGGAGTTCTTGAACGTCGTGGTGGCTCGGGGTGGCAAGAACGGTCGTGCGCAGTTCTCCTGCACCCCGAATCACCAAGTTCGCACCCCTGGCGGTTGGCGGGAAGCGCAGGATCTGTCGGTCGGTGACCGCGTCATGCAAGCTGCACCGCACTTCCTCTCCGAGTTCCAATGGGAGGTCATGCTCGGTGGGCTAATGGGCGACTCGGCGTTGTCACCAACCCGGAGCGGGCACGGTGCTCGCTTGCGCTGGGGTCACGGAGCGAAGCAGGTCGCGTACGGCGACTGGAAGGCATCGCTGTTCGCCAACGTGAGGGTGAGCCGGAGCACCAATGCCAAGGGGGCGGTGTTCCACGACGTCCAACCGCTGCCCGAGCTCGCGGAGCTGCGCAACGCGGTCTACATCGGCGGCAAGAAGGTGCTGAGCCACGACTACCTGAAGCGCCTGACACCCCTGTCCCTGGCGATCTGGTACATGGATGACGGCGGCTTCACGCTGCGCACGACGGGGAAGCAAGAACGGACCCAGGGTGGCAGTGGACGGGCCGACATCTGCGTGGAGGCGATGGAGGAGACCTCTCGCGACCGGTTGGCGGCCTACCTCGCTGACGCATGGGGGATCACATCCCGCCTCACCGTCAGAGCCGGGAAGGCGGTCTTGCAGTTCCGCCAGAGCGAGACGGCGAAGCTTCACGCCCTCATCGCGCCCTATGTGCACCCCTCGATGGAATACAAGCTGCTGCCGAGGTATCGCGGCCAGTTTCAGGTCGAGCCGGTCTTCGGAGAGAAGCGCTACGAGCTGATGGCGATGCCGATCACCTCGATCGAGCGCAAGCCGCGACCGCAGCCGGAACGAACCACCCGCCGGTACGACCTCGAGGTGGAAGGCACACACAACTACTTCGCCGACGGGGTCATGGTGCACAACAGCCCGGAGACGCAGCCAGGTGGGCGCGCGCTGAAGTTCTACTCGTCGGTGCGCCTCGACGTGCGCCGGATCGAGTCGTTGAAGGACGGCACGGACTTCGTCGGCAACCGGGTGCGCGTGAAGGTCGTGAAGAACAAGTGCGCTCCGCCGTTCCGCCAGGCCGAGTTCGACATCATGTTCGGGCACGGGATCTCCAAGGAGGGATCGGTGCTCGATGTGGGGGTCGAGCACGGCATCGTGAAGAAGGCGGGTGCCTGGTACACCTACGACGGTGAGCAGCTCGGGCAGGGCCGGGAGAACGCCCGGTCCTTCTTGAAGGAGCACGACGAGGTCTGCGCGGAGATCTACAAGAAGGTCACCGAGGCGCTCGGGCTGGTGCCCACCGACGTGACCGGTACCGACGGCGACCTCGACGAGCTCCCTCCGGGCGCCGCTGAGCAGTGAGCGAAGCCGCCACCCCGCCGCTGGACGCCGCCGGCGAGACCGCCGACGAGGCCGCCGGCGATACCGTCGACAAGGCCGCCGGCGATACCGTCGACAAGGCCTTCGCGTTCGTGCTGCGCAGCACCGCCAACCGCCCCCAGACCGAGGCGGAGCTGGCGGCCAAGCTGCGCGGCCGCGAGTACGACGGCGCCGTCATCGCCGCGACGCTGGAGCGCGCCCGAGCGGTCGGGGCGGTCGACGACGCGGCGTTCGCGGCGGCCTGGGTGGAGGACCGGGGCCGCCGGCGCGGGTACGGCGCGCGGCGGTTGCGCCAGGAGCTGCGGCGCCGTCTCGTCAGTGACGACGTCGCGGAGGCGGCACTGGCGCCCCTGGAGGCTCGCGACGAGCTGGCGGTGGCGACCGACCTCGCCAGGGATCGCGCGCAACGGCTGCCCGCGACGCTCCAGCCCGAGGCGGTCGCGCGCCGGTTGGTCGGCTTCCTCGCCCGCCGCGGCTACCCCGAGGGGCTGGCCCGCCGCGCCGCCCTGACCGCCAGCGGCCTGGACCGCGACTGGGACTGAACGCGGGGTCCTTCGAACGACCGTTGGGGTCACCCGAGCGGCTCGCGGCGCCCTTGCCCTTGCAGCCCGGTCACCGAGACCGCGACAGCTGCCGCCCGGGGAGGTGGCCTGGCCACGCGACCACGTCCGGGGTGGTGGGCTGGCCCGGCGACGCGGCCCACCGTCAGGGCGTGCGCTGGCCGCTGGGCCCCACCCACGGATTGTTCACAGGAGCCTTGAAGCGCCGCCTGGAGCGGTGCTAGCGGGCGACGTCGTAGCGGTGGCGGGCGTGCACGACGTGCCCCGAGCCGAGCAGCAGCAGCATGCCCGCGGCGGTGGCGAACAGCCATGTGGAGGCGTCCGGGCTGGTCATCGTGCTCGCACCCCCGGCGCCCAGGGGCGTGGCGGTGGCCGACTCGAAGACCCGTTCGTCGGACCCGCCGCTCGCCAGGTCCCCGAACGAGGGGGGCATCGACGGCAGGAACGGTCGTGGCGGGGGCGTGGAGGTCGTGTCGGCGAGGGCGACCGTGCGGGCCGCGAAGGGCGGTGCTGGGATGCCCGGGCCCTGGGGCGGCCCGTGGGACGGCCGTGCCGGCAGGTTCGTGTCCACCTGGGTCGGCCGGGCCGGCTCGGGTGGCGGTGCCGGCTCGGGCGGAGCCGTCCCGAGTGGATCGTCCAGATCAGGGACGATCTGCTCGGTGGCCCCTTCGATGACCTCGGGAACGTCCTCCACGACGCCCCCGACGACGCCCGGCACGCTCTGCAGGACGTCGTCGACCACCTTCTCGACCGGGTCCCCCAGGGACCCGAGCGTCTCGGTGACGCCGAACAACAGGCCGGCTTCCTCACACGCGTCGCGCTGCGGGACATCGTCAGCCACCGCCTGGGGCGTGCAGGCGAGTTCGTCGGGCACAAGGTCGTCCACCAGGTCGGACGCGAGGGCGCCCTCGGCGGGGCTCACGAACAGGGGCGCGCCCAGCAGCGCGAAGGCGGTGCCCGCGGCCAACAGGGTGTGGCGGCTGGCGCGACGGCTCAGCATCAGCGGTGCCACGGTCCCTCCGGCAGGCGTCGACGGCAGCGGTCGGTCGCGTTGGGTCGGCCCCTTCTGTCTCACAGGCCGCCTCCATTCCAACGAGCGGGACCCGGTCCGGGTGACGCCCGCCGCCACCGTCGATGCGCTATCGTCCACCGACAGAGGAAGCGCCACACCCCTAGCGGACTAGTCCATGGAGTCTACCTCCCCAGGGGGACGGGGGGAAGCCCCAACACCCCAGGCCCCAACACCCCAGGAGAGGACGGGAGCACCATGAGCCTCCTGCAGGCATGGCTGGTGATCGGCGTGCCGGGGCTCGTACTGGGGTTGGGCCTGTTCATGGTGCGCTCACCGGCGCGGGCCATGGCGGGCTACGTCGTCTTGGTCGCCACGTTCGCCGGGATGGCGCTGGTGGACCGGACGTCGGCGGCGGTCCTCGGGGGCCTGCTCGCCCTGCTGTACGCCGCCGGCCGGGGCGGGGACCTGGAGCGCGAGGAGCGCGACGACGATGGGGACGGGCTGCCCGCGGTGGTCGGCTACAAGCAACGGCGAGCCGCCCAGGAGTCCTGATCGGCGGGTCATCTGCCTCGTCGTGCGCGACCTACCGCCCGCCGGCCCGGCGGGAACCTCATCCGCCCGGCGCGCCGCAGGCCTGGTCACCGCCGCCGAGCACGCCACGCAGGTCGGCGATCGCGGCGGCTTGCGCGAGCGACGCGAACACCCGGGCACGCCCGAGGTGCCATTCACGGATGGCGCCATCGGTGGTGTAGGCGGTGGACAGCTCGTCGATGGCGTACTGCTCGTACTGCGCGTGGCGGGCAGTGGGCCCGAGGTTCAGGACCTCGTGCAGTGACCGCTCGTCATGGGTGTCACCCATCACGCCCCCCTTTCCCCAACGACTCTGCGGGTACGCACACCCGCGCCGGACAACCCATCCAACGTGCGGCCGATCGTACAGGCGCGAGCAGGAAGGCCGCCCTCGTGATGACCGGCTGGTGCGGCGGTAAGGTTCACGAACATGAGCCCCCGCACCTACTTCATCCGCACCTTCGGGTGCCAGATGAACGAGCACGACTCCGAGCGCGCGGCGGGGGTCCTCGAGACGATGGGCTACCGGCCTGCGGCGTCGCCTGAGGAGGCGGGGCTCGTGCTGTTCAACACCTGTGCCATCCGCGAGAACGCCGACAATAAGCTGTACGGCCAGCTCACCTCGCTGAAGCCGCTGAAGGACGCGCACCCCGACAAGACCATCGTCGTCGGCGGGTGCCTGGCGCAGAAGGACCAGGCGCTGATGGCCGAGCGGGTGCCGTGGGTCGACGTCGTCTACGGCACCCACAACATGGGGCGCCTGCCCGAGCTGCTCGCACAGGCGGACTCCGCGGCGCTGCCGGTGGTCGAGATCCTCGAGCACACCGAGATGTTCCCGTCGGCGCTGCCGGCACGCCGGGAGGTCGCGCACCACGCCTGGGTGTCGATCTCCATCGGGTGCAACAACACCTGCACCTTCTGCATCGTGCCGAGCTTGCGCGGGCCGGAGAAGTCGCGCAAGCTCGGCGAGGTCGTCGCCGAGGTGCGCGCGCTCGTCGAGGACGGGGTGCGGGAGGTGACCCTGCTCGGCCAGAACGTCAACTCCTACGGTCGCGACCTGGTGCGCGCCGGGCAGGGTGGGGGTGGCCCGGGGCGCAACCGCACGCTCTTCGCCGAGCTGCTGCACGCGCTCGGCCACGTCGGCGGGCTGGCGCGCATCCGCTTCACCAGCCCGCATCCGAAGGACTTCACCTCGGACGTCTTCGCCGCCATGCGCGACGTCGGCCCCGTCTGCGAGCAGCTGCACCTGCCGTTGCAGTCGGGCTCGGACCGGGTGCTGAAGCGCATGCAGCGGGCATACTCGGCGCGGCGGTTCCTGGAGCTCGTCACGGAGGCCCGCGCGACCATCCCGGGGGTGGCGATCTCCACCGACATCATCGTGGGCTTCCCCGGCGAGACGGACGAGGACTTCGCGGCCACCCTCGACGTCGTCGGGCAGGCAGCCTTCGACTCTGCCTACACGTTCGAGTACTCGACGCGTCCGGGGACCGCGGCCGTGGAGCTCAACGGCCACGTGGACCCCGCCGAGGTCGGGCGGCGCTACCGCCGTCTGGCCGCGGCCACCCGGGAGCTGTCCGCGGCGGGCAACGCCCGCCAGCTCGGGACGGTCCAGGAGTTGCTCATCGAAGGGCCGTCCAAGACCGATCCGCAGCGCATGAGCGGGCGCACCCGCACGAACCGGCTCGTGCACGTGCCGCGCGTCGCCGCGGCACAGCCCGGGGCACTCGTCGCGGCGCGCCTCACCCAAGCCGCCTCCTACTACCTGCTCGGCGAGGTCGTCGCCGCGGTCGCGCCCGCGCCCGCGGCGCGCGGGGGCGGACGGGGTGGCGGTGCGCGCACGGCCCTGCCCCTGGTGGCGGCGCGCGGAGCGTGAGCCGGTGATCGTCGGCGCGGCGATCATCCCCAGCGCGCCCCTGCTCATCCCCGGGGTCAGCGCGAGCCTGCCCGCCGGGCTGGACAAGGTCTGCGACGCCGTCGACGCGGCCCTGGAGTCGCTGCCGCCCCATGACACCGTCGTCCTGCTCGCGGCCGCGCAGCGTGGTGAGGGCGGCTCCGGACAGGGCCTGTACGAGGTCACCCAGGCGTCGCTGGCCGGCGTCGGACGCCCGGACGTCGCGTGCCGCCTCACGGTCGACCACGTCGGCGCCGAGCGCATCAGCCGCATGACCCAGTACCCGATCCACCGGGGCGACACCCTGCCCCTGGGGCTGGCCGCACTGGCGATCCTGGTCGGTGGCACCGGCCCCTTCGTGCCGATGACCGTGCCCCCCGCCGCAGGCTTCGACGCGCTGTCGGCCACCGGCACCGCCATCGCCGAGGCGTTCGCCCCCTGGGGCGACGCCGAGCCCGGCGAGCAGGCCCGCACGGTGGTGATCGCCGCTGGAGACCTGTCGGCGGGCCTGCAGGAGCGCTCACCGCTGCATCTGGTCGAGGGCGCGCGGGACTGGGACGCCCGCGTGGTCGACGTGGTCGACTCCGGGCGCCTCGACGGCCTCGGTCGTCTGGGTCCCGCTGAGGCCGCCCGGGTCGGCGCGCTCGGATGGGCGCCCATGGGCGTGCTGCACGGCGCGACGGCGCGCGCCAAGATCGGCCTGGTGCGCCGGCACTACGCCGCCCCGCGCGGTGTCGGCTACCTCGTGGCCCACGGCGCGTGACCGCCCGGGGGGTGCGGGCCCTCGTCGGACCGACCGCCGCGGGCAAGAGCGCGGTGGCGCTGCAGGCCGCGACGCGCCTTGACGTCGAGATCGTGGCGGTCGACGCGTTCACGGTCTACCGGGGCATGGACGTGGGCACCGCGAAGCCGTCGACGCGCGACCGGGCGCGGGTCCCCCACCACATGATCGATGTCCTCGACCCCAGCCAGGAGTGCACCGTCGAGTGGTTCCAGGGCGCCGCGCGCGCCGCGATCACCGATGTCGCGGAGCGTGGCAGGACCCCCCTGCTGGTCGGCGGGTCCGGCCTGTACTTCCGTGCCGTGGTGGACCCGTTGGCGTTCCCGCCCACGGACCCCGACGTGCGTGCGGGCATCGCCGCCCGGTACGCCGCCGACCCCCGCGTGGCGCACGTGCACCTGGCGGCCGTCGACCCGGCCGCCGCGAACCGCATCGACCCGGACAACCTGCGGCGCACGGTGCGGGCGCTCGAGGTGCACCAGCTGACCGGTCGCCCGTTCAGCGCGTGGCGGCAGGCGTGGGACGACCACACCTCGGTGTACCCCGATCTGCGGGTGGTGGGGCTGGACGTCGACCGTGACGACCTGACCGCGCGGATCGCCTCCCGGGTGGAGACGATGCTCGCCGGTGACGGTTTGGTGGAGGAGTGCCGGCGGCTGGCCACCCAGCCGCTGTCGGCGACGGCCCGCCAGGCGATCGGCTACGCCGAGGTGCTCGACCATCTGGCCGGCCACCACACGCTGGAGGAGGCGGCCGCGCGCATCCGCACGCGGACCCGCCGGTACGCTGTCCGACAGATCCGGTGGTTCAAGGGCGACCCCCGAGTACGATGGGCCGATCCGGCAGAGGCAGGCGAGGTACTGATCGGCTGATGCGCTTCATCAAGGCACATGGCGCGGGGAACGACTTCGTCCTGCTCCCCGACTTCGACGACGCCCTGATCCTCTCCCCGGCGCTGGTCCGCGGCCTGTGCGCCCGCCACACCGGGGTCGGCGGCGACGGCGTCATCCGCCTCACCCCCGGCCGGGCGGGCACCGACGTGTTCATGGACTACTGGAACGCCGACGGCTCGGTGTCGGAGATGTGCGGCAACGGGGTCCGCTGCGTCGCGAAGTACGTCGCCGACCGGGGGATGGTCGACGGCGATGTCATCCGCGTTGACACCCGCGACGGCGTGAAGGCCGTCGAGGTGGCGGCGCGCCATCCCGACGGCCGCGTCGCCCGGGTGCGCGTCGACATGGGCAACCCGATGACCACGGGTCCGAAGAAGGTGGACGTCAGTCCCGCCCGCCTGGTGGACTGCCCCTGGTCGCCGCCGCTCGGCGTGCCCGGCACCGGGGAGCTCGCCGTCACGGCCGAGCAGCGCTTCACCGAGGTCACGACCCTCTCCATGGGCAACCCCCACGCCGTGCTCGTCGTCGACGACGTGGAGCAGGCGCCCGTGGCGGCCTGGGGGCCCGTGATCGAGCACGACGACGCCTTCCCGCGGGGCACCAACGTGGAGTTCATCTGTGTGCCGGCCCGTGACCGGGTCATCGGGCGCATCTGGGAGCGCGGCGTCGGGGAGACCCAGGCGTCGGGCACCGGCGCCTCGGCGATGGCCGCCGCCGCGCACGTGCTGGGGCTGGCCGATCGCCAGGTCACCGTGGCCCTACCGGGGGGAGAGCTCGTCGTCGACTGGACCGACGAGACGCTGTACCTGACCGGCCCGGCCGTCGAGGTCGCCGAGGGGCAACTGCACCCGGAGCGTCTGGACAGCCGATGACCGGCCCGGACAACCAGGAGCTGCGGTTGTCACGGGCGGCACGCCGGCGCGCCGATGCCAGCCGTGTCGAGGAGGGGGCGCCCCAGGAGGGCGTGGCGATCTTCCGGCCCGTCGAGCGGGCGGTGCTGGTCGCGCTGCACCCGCCCCGGTCGACGGGCCGCGACGTCGATGCGTCCCTCGACGAGCTGGAGCTGCTCGTCGACACGGCCGGCTCCACGACAGTGGGGCGGGTGGTGCAGAAGCGCGAGCACCCTGACGTGGCGACGTTCATCGGGCGGGGCAAGGTCCAGGAGCTGCGCGAGGTCGGCAACTCCCTGGACGCCGACGCCGCCATCTTCGACGACGAGCTGAGCCCGGCCCAGCAGCGCACGCTGGAGGAGCGCCTGGGCTTCAAGGTGCTCGACCGCACCATCGTGATCCTGGACATCTTCGCCCAGCACGCCTCAAGCCGGGAGGGCAAGGCGCAGGTGGAGCTCGCGCAGCTGTCCTACCTGCTGCCCCGCCTGCGCGGCTGGGGTCAGGCGCTGTCGCGGCAGGCCGGCGGCCGGGGGGCAGGGCGGGGCCGGCATCGGCACGCGCGGTCCCGGCGAGACCCAGCTCGAGGTGGACCGCCGCAAGATCATGCGGCGCATCACCAAGCTGCGGCGCGACCTCACCGGCTTCGCGGCCACCCGTCGGCTGAAGACCCGGGACCGCGAGCGCCACGCGGTCCCCGTGGTGGCGCTGGTCGGCTACACCAACGCCGGCAAGTCCACCCTGCTGAACCGGCTCACCGGCGCTGACGTGCTCGTGGCCGACCGGTTGTTCGCCACGCTCGACACCACGGCACGGCGCATGCCGCTGCCCGACGGCCGGCACGCCGTGGCCACCGACACCGTGGGCTTCGTGAAGAAGCTGCCGACCCAGCTGATCGAGGCGTTCAAATCCACGCTCGAGGACACGTTGCGCGCCGACCTGCTCCTGCACGTCGTCGACGCGAGCCACCCTGACGCCGACGCGCAGATCCACGCGGTGGACCACGTGCTCGACGAGATCGGCGCCGGGGACATGCCCCGCATCCTCGTGCTCAACAAGGCCGACGCCGCGGACCGTGACGAGCTCGCGGGCTTCGCCCGGGCGTACCCGGGTTCCATCGTGGTGTCAGCGGTCACCGGCGAGGGCATCGACCTGCTGGCCGCCGGGGTCGCTGGCCGGATCCCCCCGGCGCGGCGCGTGGTCGAGGCGCTGGTGCCCTACGAGCAGTCGGGGCTGGTGGCGCAGGCGCATCGCGAGGGCGAGGTGTTCAAGGAGGAGCACCGCCCCGAGGGGACGTGGCTGGTCGCCAACGTGGACCGCGCCGCAGGGGAGGCGCTCGCACCCTTCGCCGAGGCGTCGGGATGGGACGCCGACGCGGCTCAGTAGGCGTCCGGGGGCCGACGCTCGACCGGACGCTCGACCGGACGCTCCACGACCCGGTCTCTCGTCTGGGTCGCCCGGAAGTAGGTCACGAGCCCGAACACCAGGCCGATCAGCCCACCGATGATCAGGATGATCCCGATCACGTCGATGTTGATGCCGGCGATGTCGAACTCCACCGCGTAGGTGAGGATCGCGCCGAGCACGATCATGGCGATGCCGCCACCGATGGTCATGGTCTTGCCTTCCTGTTGGACAGCATGCGGTTGCGGAGAGTGTTCCGCCCTGCCAGCAGGGCTAATCCTGTCCGAATGCCGTCCCGGGTGGCCGCGGATGAGGGACCGCCCGCTCGGCGGCGAGGGCGGCGAGCAGCTCGGTGCCGTTGCGGAAGACCGTCTCCCCGCCGCTGCGCACGTGCTCGACGATGCCGCACAGGCCCGGTGCCGCGCCGATATCGTCAGACGTGTAGAGCCGGATGATGAAGGTGTCCATCGCGCCTCCTCGGCCCGCACCGCGGGGGGACCTGCCCGCTCTCAAGGCGCGACAACGCCCGTCACAGGTGTGACCACCGGGCCGGTGTATCATTCGACTCCGACACGACGGACAAGAGGACGGTGCAGCCGACGAGCAGCCCGCAGGAGAGGCGACTGGCTGAACGGACACCGCCGTCGGCCGGCACGGTGGTTCGCCGCCGACTGCATGGATGGCTCGACGAGACCCTCGCGCGGCGCCTGACGCTGGTGGTGGCCGGGACGGGGTACGGCAAGACCACGCTGCTGCGCAACTGGGACCCGCCGGCCCCGACGGCGTGGTACGCCATCGGACCGCGCGGTCGGTCGCTGCCCGTCCTGGTGGCGGGTCTCGCGGACGCGCTCGCGCCCCATCTGCCGCCCCTGTCCGTGGACGTGGCGGCGGTCGGGGGGGCACAGGGACCCGACGACGACGACGGCCGGGCCGTCGCCGCCGCAGGTGTGGTGTGCGACGCGCTGGCCCGCGAGCTCGACGGCGACGTGGTGCTGGTGCTCGACGACTTCGGCGAGCTCGACGGTCCTGGTGGCCGGTTCGTCGAGGCGCTGTGCTGGCAGGCCCCCTCGCGGCTGCACCTGGTGCTGGCCAGCAGCCGGGAGCTGCCCTACCGCTTCGACGGCCTGCGCGCGCAGGGGCAGGTGCTGGAGCTCACCGGTGCCGACCTGGCCTTCACCTCCGAGGAGTCCGCGGTGGTGGTCCGCGGGATCGTGCCCGATGCGGACGGGTCGCTGGCGGAGGTGCTGCACACCGCCACGGGCGGATGGCCGGCTGCGGTGCGCCTGGCGGCGGAGGCCGTGCGATCCCAGCCGCCGGCCGCCCGGACCGCGACGATCGCCGGTCTGCACAAGCCGGGCAGCCCGCTGTGCGCCTACCTCGCCGAGGAGATCCTGGCGCACGAGCCCCCGGCCACCCACGAGCTCCTGCGCACGGTCGGCGTCCTGCCCCGCTTCGTCGCCGAGCTGTGTGTGTCGTTGGGCCTGGAGGACGCTGAGGCGACGCTCATGTCCCTGGCTCGTCGAGGTGTGTTCGTCATGCCCGATGCGGCCCATCCGGGCTGGTTCCGCCTGACCGGCCTTGTCCGGGAGTTCGTCCGCCAGCGGCTCCCGTTACCGCCCGAGCGCCGTGGCGACGTGCTGGCGGCCACCGCCGCCTGGTGCGAGCGTGCGGGCCACCTTGACGAGGCGCTGTCGGCCCGCCTGGTGGCGGGGGACCCGACGGAGATCGCCGGCTTGCTGCGCCGGCACGGGACGGCGCTGCTGGCCGGTGGGGCGCTGGACGACCTGGTGTCGGCGGTGGGGATGCTGGCGGCGTCGCAGCGGGACACCGTCATCGAGCAGCTGGCCGGGGAGGCGTGCCGCCTGTGCGGGGACTGGGACGATGCGCTGGAGCACTTCCGCCGCGCCGGCGGGTCGGCCGCGACACTCGCGCCGGGCCTGGCCTGGCGCATGGGGCTGATCCACTACCTGCGCGGGGAGCTCACGGAGGCCCTCGCGATCTTCACCCGGGCGGACGGCTCGCAGGGCGATCCCGCCGACCGGGCGCTGGTGGCTGCCTGGGCCGCGTCGGCGCACTGGCTGCGGGGGGCTGCCGAGCCGTGCGCCGAGCTCGCCGGCCAGGCGCTGGAGGCCGCGCGGGTCGCCGAGGACCCCCAGGCGCTCGCGGCGACGCACACCGTCCTGGCGATGCTGGCCGCCCTGCGTTCGGACCGGGCCGCCAGCGACGCCCACTACAGCCGGGCCCTCGTCAACGCCGAACGGGCCGGCGACGTGCTCCAGATCATCCGGATTCGCAGCAACCGGGCGTCGCGCTACCTGGAGGAAGGGATGTACGTCCAGGCGCTGCGCGACGTCGACGCGGCGCTGACCCTGTCGGACGCTGCCGGCTACGCCGTCTACCAGGCGCTGGCGCTCACCAACCGCGGCGACATCTACCGGCGCCTGGGACGCCTCGAGGACGCGCTGGTGGACCTGGAGGCCGCCAAGGTGGTCTTCCAGCGGCTCGGGTCGCGCTTGATCGCCTACCCCCTCGTCCAGCTGGGTGACGTCCACTGGGAGCGGGGTGACGCCTCGCTCGCGCAGGCCGACTACGAGGAGGCGATCGCCAACGCGGAGGTGGACGGGGACGCGCAGGGCCTGGTGGCGGCGCTGGCGGGGCTCGCCGTCGTCCTCGCGGCGAGTGATCTGGAGCAGGCCCGGGCGGTGGCCGGCCGCGCGGTCGCGCAAGGCGAGCAGATGGGCCTCGTGCGCGCGCTGCTCGCGGTCGGGACGGTGGCTGCGGCCGCGGGGAACCCCGCCGCGGCCGAGGACGCTGGCAAGCAGGCGGCAACGGCCGCCCGGCATCGGCGGGACCGGGCGGGGCTGGCGGAGGCGCTGAGCCTCCTCGGCCAGGTGTCGGCCTCCCCGGCCAGGGCCCGCAGCCGGCTGGAGGAGGCGGCGGCGATCTGGCGCTCGCTCGGCAGTCCGTTGGGGGCGGCGCGGGCGGAGCTCAACCTGGCCCGCCGCCTCGCCGGCGGGGAGGAGCCCGCTGCCCGTGAGCTGGTCGGGCGGGTGGCGGCTACCGCCCGTGTCCACGGCGCGCGCGTGCTGGCGTCCGAGGCCGGCCTGCTGGAGACGTCCCTGAACCGGCGGGCGGAGGCCAAAGTGGCCATCAGGGCCCTGGGCGGATTCCGGGTCGTCCGGGCGGGGACGCCGATCAGCGCGTCGCAGTGGCCGTCCCACGAAGCCCGGGAGCTGCTGAAGATCCTGGTGGCGCGCCGCGGGCGTCCCGCCTTCCACGCCACCATCGCCGCGGCGCTGTGGCCCGACGCCCCGTCGCCCGAGCGCGTCCCCGCGCTCGTCGAGTCCCTGCGGGCGACCCTCGACCCCGATGGCGACGTCGCGCCTGACCGGTACATCGCCACCGAGGAGGACGCCGTCTGGCTGGAGATCGGGGCGCCGGACATCGACGTGGAGGCGTTCCTTCGCGACGCCCACGCCGGCCTGGCTGCGCTCCCCTCCGACGAGGGGTTGGTGCTGCTGACCCGGGCCGAGGCCGCCTACGCGGGGGAGGCCCTGGAGGAGAACCGCACCGAGGACTGGGCCGCGGGGCTGCGCGAGGAGGCCCGCACGGTCTACATCGCCGTGGCCCGTGCGTTGGCCGATGCCGCGGTCGGGGCAGGCGCCCACGAGCGCGCCACCCGCTACCTGCAGCGGCTGTTGGAGCGCGACGCGTACGACGAGGCGGCGCACCTCGCCCTGGTCGGCTGCCTGAGCGCCGCCGGGCGCCCCGGGGAGGCACGGAGACGGTACGCGACCTACCGCGCCCGGATGGAGGAGCTCGGACTGGAGCCGGCCGCCTTTCCGGACCGGGTGGTCCCCAAGCGGAGGGCGCCGGCCGAGACGCCCGAGCCCGAGCGTGGGTCCTGCGTCGCGAGGGGGATGTGTGGGAGGTCGCCTACCGCGGTCAGCGCGCGCGCCTGCGGCACTCGCGGGGCCTGGAGCACCTCACGGTGCTGCTCGCCCGTCCCGGCCAGGAGGTCCACGCCCTCGAGCTCGCCGGGGCCCGCGCGCGCCGGGATGCCGGACGCAACCACCATGTCGTGGAGCCGGGGGCGCACGGCGGTGATGCGGGCCTGCCGGTGCTCGACGGCCAGGCGAAAGCGGCGTATCGCCGCCGCCTGGAGGACCTTCAGGTCGATCTCGTCGAGGCCGAGCGGTTCGCCGATGACGAGCGGTTCGCCGATGACGAGCGGGCCGCCCGCGCCCGCGAGGAGATGGACCTGCTGACCGCGGAGCTGGCCGCCGCGGTCGGTCTCGGCGGTCGCGACCGGACGGTGGGCTCGACCGCCGAGCGCGCCCGCCAAGCCACGTCGAAGGCGGTCAAGGTGGCGCTCAGGCGCATCGCCGAGCAGCTGCCCGCACTCGGCGAGCACCTGGCGTCCACCGTGCACACCGGGACCTACTGCTCCTACACCCCGGATCCCCGAGCGCCCCTGCGCTGGGACCTCCGGGCGTGAATTGCCGGAGCCGCCCCGTGCGCCGACCGGGTGCGACGGCCGAGAGAGGGCCGGTCACCCGGCCCTCTCGTCGGTCTCCCGCCGCCCGCCTCGAGTGCCCCGCTGCGTGCCCCCGCCGCTCGCTTTGAGCCCTCATTGACTACGGCGCGACATCGACGGTCACAAGTGTGACTGCCGGGCCTACAGGCTGCGCAGGACCGCGACGACCTTGCCGAGGATCGATGCGGCCTGGTCCGTGGTCACCGGGATGGGGTCGTAGCCCTCGTTGGCGGGGTCCAGGAAGACCTCACCGGCGCGGGTGCGCCGGTAGAACTTCGCGGTCGCCTCGCCGTCGATCAGCGCCGCGCACATCTCCCCCTGCTCGACCGTGGGCTGCTGGCGCACGACGATGAGGTCGCCGGGCAGCACGCCGGCCTGCACCATCGACTCACCGCGCACGCGCAGGATGAACAGCGTGCCCTCGCCGACGAGGTCGCGGGGCAGCGGGTAGAGGTCCTCGACGCGCTCCTCGGCGAGGATGGGGACGCCGGCGGCGATCTCGCCGAGCACCGGCACGTGGCGCACCGCGGCGTGGGGGGGCGCGGACTGCTCGGTGCCGGCGTCGTAGCGCACCTCGATCGCCCGCGGCCGGGTGGGGTCGCGGCGCAGGTACCCCTCACGCTCCAGGACCCCGAGCTGGTAGTGGACGCTGGACGCCGACCGCAGCCCGACGGCCTCGCCGATCTCGCGGACGCTCGGCGGGTACCCCCGCGTCTCGACCGCGTCCCGGATGACGTCCAGCACGCGCTGCTGGCGGGGCGTCAGTGGCGTGGGCATGGTTGCTCCTTGTCGTCCGGCGCGGTCCGCGCGGTCCGCGGTCCACGAACGGCTGTTCGGAAGAACCCTTGACAACCGAACGCCTGTTCGCGATAGTCTATCCGAACGAGCGTTCTGGTCAAGGACCCGCCACGGCACCCCGCCACGGCACGCATCCCGGGTCCACGAGCAGTCGGAGAGGACACCGAGATGGTCGCCGTCGCCTGGCAGCACGCACCGGCAGGGCTTGACCGGCCCCGGCCGGTGCCGGCCGGGGCGCCCCGCGCCCCCAGGGTGCAGTGCCACGACGAGCCGGGTGCGGGACGCCGCGCCCCCCGGACCAACGGCACCCACCGCGCCCTCCGGCGACGCCGGGTGGCCGCGGGGTTCGCCGTGGCGGTCGTGGTCGGGGTGGTGGGCATGGCCTCCGGGGGGGCGCCGACCGCGCTGCGCACCGACCCGGCGGCCGGCACCGCGCCGCCGGTCACCGTGGTGGTCCAGCCCGGTGACACGCTGTGGACGGTCGTGGCCGACCACGTGCCGCCGGGCGCCGATCCGATGGCCTATGCCGTCGAGGTCGCGGCCTACAACAGCCTCGACCCGCTGGCCGTGCCCGCGGGCACCGTCGTGCGGCTGCCCCCGGTCCGGCCGTGACCGCGCGGTGGTCTCAGACGGGTGGTTGCGGGTCGTACTGGATGTGGCGGCGCAGCTGGCGGGCCCGCTCGGGGGAGTGCAGCCGCGCCACCAGGTGCAGGGCCATGTCGATGCCCGCGGACACGCCGGCGGCCGTCACCACCTCGCCGTCGTCGACGAAGCGCTCGTCGGGGCGCACCTGAATGCTGGTGCCCAGGGCGGCGAGCTGCTCCAGCGCCGCCCAGTGGCTGGTGGCGGGTCGCCCGTCGAGGAGTCCCGCGTCGGCGTACACCAGGGAGCCGGTGCACACGCTGGTCATGAGGGCCCCGCGTCCGGCCACACCACGCACGAAGGCCCGGACGGACTCGTCGCCCATCTGGGCGTCGGTCCCCATCCCGCCCGGGTAGACGAGCACGTCGATCGGGGGGGCCGTGTCCCACGTGTGGTCGGCGAGCACGCGCAGCCCGTTCGCGCAGTGGATCGGGCCGTCGGTCGGCGCGAGCGTGCAGACCGCGTACCCGTCGTCGGGGCACAGCCGCGCCCACGTGGCCAGGACCTCCCACGGGCCCGCCCAGTCGAGCTCCTCGACGCCGTCGAACAGCACGAACCCGATGCGCCTCGTGGTCATCGGGGGTGCTACCGCAGCCGCTTGATGCCGGTCATGGTCGGACCCTACCGGAGGGCCGGCCGCGGGTCATGGGGCCTCGTCGGGCGGACCGCTCAGCGCGGCGAGCTCGCGGGCGAAATCCTCCGTGGAGGTGAACCCCTTGTAGACGCTGGCGAAGCGGACGTAGGCCACCGGGTCGAGCTCGCGCAACGCGGCCATCACCTCGGCACCGACCGTCTCGCTGGCGACCTCCCGTGCGCCCGTGGCGCGCACCCGGGCCTCCACGCGGGCGACGGACCGGCGCACGGCCGCGGCGTCGACGGGCAGGTTCTTGGTCGCCTTGCCCATGCCCGCGGCGACCTTCTCGCGGCTGAAGGGCTCCACGAGCCCGTCGCGCTTGCGGACCGACAGGGGCGGCTGCTCGGCGCGCTCGAAGGTGGAGAAGCGCTGCGCGCACGCCCGGCACTGCCGTCGACGGCGCACGGCCGCACCGTCCTCGGCGGCGCGCGAGTCGACCACGCGGTCGTCGTCGGTGCCGCAGTACGGGCAGCGCATGATCGGGCCTTCCGAAACTTTTTCTCATCGATTTCCGGGTGCTCTATCCACCGTTTGTGCACAGTCTGTGGATGGCGCACCACCGGGTCGGCGGCGGTGGCGCACCGCTTCCGGCGTCCCGCCCCCTCGCCCGTCCCCAGACCTGGGAAAACGGGGCCGCCGTTGTCCACAGAATGCCGCTTGCGACCAGGCACGACAGGCGTTGTAGGGGGGTGCTAGCGTGCCGCCCAGGGTCTCCGCGGTATCCCCGGCTACCACAAGATATAGTAGGTGTTCCCCGCAGTCAAGCCTGCATCTTGCGATTCGGTGGGAATAAGGTCCTTGACCTCCCGCGGCCGACGTGCCAATCTCGACGTCGTACTTACACCGATGCGATTCCGGGTCCTGCCCCGGCGAACAGGGAGCTCCATGGTCATCACACGCAACGCCCTCCAGGCAGTGCCCTCCGGCTCGGGCACCGGCCTGCGGATCGACCGGTTCTTCACCACGGAGGGCACCCACCCCTACGACGAGCTCGAGTGGGAGCTGCGCGACGCGGTCATCACCGACTGGAAGACCGGTGCGGTCGCCTTCGAGCAGCGCGACGTGGAGTTCCCGGCGTCCTGGTCGATGAACGCCACGACGATCGTGGCCCAGAAGTACTTCCGCGGCCACCTCGGCACCCCTGAGCGCGAGCGCAGCGTGCGCCACATGATCGACCGCGTGGCCGACCGCATCACCGCGTGGGGCCGCAAGGACGGCTACTTCGCCGACGACGACTCGGCGCGGGTGTTCAACGAGGAGCTGAAGTCGATCCTCGTCAACCAGCGCGCCGCGTTCAACTCCCCGGTGTGGTTCAACGTCGGCGTGCCCGACACCCCCCAGCAGGCTTCCGCGTGCTTCATCTTGTCCGTCGAGGACAAGATGAGCTCGATCCTGAACTGGTATACCGAGGAGGGGATGATCTTCAAGGGCGGCTCGGGTGCGGGTGTGAACCTGTCGAAGATCCGCTCGTCGCGGGAGCACCTCGCCGGCGGCGGCGAGGCCAGCGGCCCGGTCAGCTTCATGCGCGGGGCCGATGCGTCCGCTGGCACGATTAAAAGTGGCGGAAAAACGAGAAGAGCCGCCAAGATGGTGATTCTCGACGTCGACCACCCCGACATCGAAGAGTTCATCTGGTGCAAGTCGCGTGAGGAGGCCAAGGCGCGCGCACTGCGCGAGGCCGGCTTCGACATGGACCTCGACGGCAAGGACTCCGGGTCGGTCCAGTACCAGAACGCCAACAACTCGGTGCGCGTCACCGACGAGTTCATGGCCGCGGTCGAGGCCGACGCCGACTTCGCGCTGAAGGCCGTGACGACCGGCGAGGCGCTCAAGACCGTCAAGGCCCGCGAGCTCATGCGCCAGATCGCCCAGGCCGCCTGGGAGTGCGCCGACCCGGGCGTGCAGTACGACACGACCATCAACGACTGGCACACCACCCCCAACGCCGGCCGCATCAACGGGTCCAACCCGTGCTGCTTCACCGGCGACACCTTGGTCGAGACGGTTGACGGTCCGGTGCGCTTCGATGTGCTGCAGAAGATGGCCGAGGCGGGCGAGGCGCTGCCGGCGGTCCGCTCGTTCGACCTGGCGGCCGGCACCCACGTGCACCGGCAGGTCAACCACGTCTGGGTCGCCGGGCACACCGCGCGCCTCGTCGAGGTGGTGACCGAGGGCGGCCTCGCGCTGCGGTGCACCCCTGACCACCGATTCCTCACCGAGGCAGGCAGCTATGTCGAGGCCCAGGACCTCGAGGTCGGCCAGCGACTCCGGGGAGTGGGCGCAGACAGCGATCGAACCGACCGCGTCGCGCAGGTGGCCGATCGCATCCTCGACGCCCCGGTCGCGGTCTTCGACCTCGAAGTGGACGACACGCACAACTTCGCCGTAAGCACCGATGCGCAGTCGGTCAGGCACGGTGTGGTGGTGAGCAACTCCGAGTACATGCATCTCGACAACTCCGCCTGCAACCTGGCATCCCTGAACCTGCGCAAGTTCGAGGCCGACGGGGTGTTCGACACCGAGGCCTTCCAGCGGGCGGTCGAGATCGTCTTCACCGCCCAGGAGATCATCGTCGGCAACTCGAGCTACCCCACTGAGAAGATCGGTGAGAACGCCCGCAAGTACCGTCAGCTCGGCCTGGGGTACGCGAACCTCGGCAGCCTGCTCATGAGCCAGGGCCTGGCCTACGACTCGGACGAGGGCCGCGCGTGGGCGTCGACCATCACGGCGCTCATGACCGGGCACGCCTACCGCACCTCCGCCGAGCTGGCGAAGGTGCAGGGGCCCTTCGAGGGCTACGCGGCCGACCGCGACGGCATGCTGCGGGTGATCGCCAAGCACAAGGACGCCGCCGAAGCGATCGACGAACGGCTGGCCCCGGCCAACATCCTCGCTGCGGCGAAGCAGTCCTGGCACGATGCGCTGGCAATCGGCACAGAGAATGGCATAAGAAATGCACAGGCGAGTGTTATTGCTCCTACCGGTACTATTGGCTTCTTGATGGATTGTGATACGACCGGAATTGAACCAGATCTCGGTCTGGTGAAGACGAAAAAACTTGTCGGCGGCGGGTCGATGCGCATCGTAAACCAGACCGTGCCGGTGGCGCTGAAGCGCCTCGGCTACCAGCCCGAGCAGGTCGAGGCGATCGTCGCCTACATCGATGAGCACGCCACCATCGAGGGTGCGCCCGCCTTCCGCGACGAGCACCTGCCGGTCTTCGACTGCGCGATGGGTGAGCGGTCGATCGCCCCGGGCGGCCACATCCGCATGATGGCGGCGGCGCAGCCGTGGCTCAGTGGGGCGATCTCGAAGTGCGTCACGGGCGAGACCCTGCTGCCCACCGAGGACGGACTCATCCGCATCGAGAGCCTGCACCAGGGCGAGGAGGCCGACAGCTTCCGACCGGAGGTGCGCGAGGTCGCGTCGCTCGGCGGCGGCCAGAAGACCGACGCCTTCTACTTCGGTGGCCGGCGCACCGTGCGTCGAATGACGCTGCGCTCGGGGCACACCGTGACCGGCACGGAGAACCACCGTGTGATGGTGGCCACCGCGGTCGGCCCCGTCTGGCGCTACCTCGACGAGGTCCAGCCGGGGGAGTACGTCGCCATGCAGTACGGCGCCGAGCGGTGGTCCCAGCTGCCGGCGCGCTTCGACGACTTCACGCCGGCCCCGGCCTACGGCAGCCAGAAGCCCATCGCGGTCCCCGATCAGATGACCGAGGAGCTCGCGTTCCTCTTGGGTGCGTACGCGGCAGAGGGTCACACGACAGGATCGAACTGGACGATCTACATCACCAACACCGTCCCGAGCGTGCTGGAGCGCGTGAAGGCCGCGTGGGAGAGCGAGCTCGGCCTGCCGGCGAAGATCGTGCCCGGCCACGGGCACCGCTGCCCGAGCGTGATGGTGTCGTCCAAGCGTGCCGTGGAGTTCCTCGACCACCTCGGGTGCGGGCGGCGTGCCTCGGCAAAGCGCATCCCCGACGCGATCCTGCGGTCACCGCGGCCCACGGTGCTGGCCTTCCTCCAGGGCCTGTTCCTGGATGCGTACGCGTCGGTGACGCACGTGCCGAAGCTCGCGATCTGCCTGGACGCCCCCAAGCTGCTCGACGACCTCCAGGCCGTGCTCACCAACCTCGGCGTCGTCCACGGCCGCATCAGCAAGTACAACGTGGAGTACGGCAAGACCTACGACGAGGTGTACGCGGTCGGCGGGCACGCCGGACGGCTGTCCCAGCTCGTCCCGTTCATGGAGCCTGACAAGGCGGCCCGTGCCGCAAAGCTGCCGCTGGAGATGTCGTCCCACGCCACTGCAGACGTCGTGCCGGGCGTCAGCGGGCGCGAGCTGTACGAGCTGATCCCGAAGGGCCGCCCGGGACGCAACGCGAAGGGCACGGGGCGGCAGCGCTGGAGGTTCCTGTGCGACGAGCGCACCCGGCACGTGAGCCGCCACACCCTGGAGCGCTTGGCCGTGGAGCCCGGTGTCACGCTGCCGGCATGGCTGCGGTCCGTCCTGGATGACGGGCTGTACTTCAGCCCGATCGAGTCCATCAAGGACGCGGGGCAGCGCGACGTCTACGACATCTCTGTGCCCGCCACCCACGCGTTCGTCGGCAACGGCATCGTCAATCACAACACGGTGAACACGCCGGAGTCTTCCACGGTGGAAGACATCGAGGGCATCTACACCGAGGGCTGGAAGCTCGGCCTCAAGGCCCTGGCGATCTACCGGGACAACTGCAAGGTCGGCCAGCCGATGTCGATCGACAAGAAGAAGTCCGAGCCGGCATCCACGACCGAGGAGGCCGAGCAGCACGGGATGGTGCGCCGGCGGCTGCCCAAGCAGCGGCCGAGCCAGACGATCTCGTTCCAGGTCGGCGACGCCGAGGGCTACCTGACGGCGGGGGAGTACCCCGGTGACGGGCTCGGCGAGATCTTCGTCAAGCTCGGCAAGCAGGGCTCGACGCTGTCGGGGGTGATGGACGCGTTCGCGATCAGCGTGAGCCTCGGGCTGCAGTACGGGGTGCCGCTGGAGGCCTACGTCACCAAGTTCACCAACATGCGCTTCGAGCCGGCGGGCATGACCGACGACCCGGAGGTGAAGTTCACCAGCTCGATCGTGGACTACATCTTCCGGCGCCTGGCGATCGAGTACCTGCCGACCGACAAGCGCCACGAGCTGAACATCCACACCCTGGAGGAGCGCAACGCCGCCCTCGACGTCGGCTACCCGCCGCCGGCCAGTGCCCCGACCGTGGACGTCGAGGGCCAGACCCGCCTGCCGGTGGACCGGCCGCTGCCCGTGGATGACCTCTACGGCGACGCGCCCCTGTGCTTCACCTGCGGCATCAAGATGCAGCGCGCCGGCTCCTGCCACGTCTGCCAGTCCTGCGGCACGACCAGCGGTTGCTCGTGATGTTGCATCTCTTAGAGCGTGTTTGAGAGGGGTGTTGTAGCGGTTCCATCGTTCTGAATCACATTGCTGTAAGTATGCGGTGGCATGGCTACTTCCCCCCGTCCTGGCCGCCCCCGGTACCCCTCCGATGTGACCGACCAGCAGTGGACGCTGATCGAGCCGCTGCTGCCCCAACCCAACACTGATGGGCGTCCCGAGAAGCACGCGCGCCGCGAGCTCGTCAACGCGATCTTCTACGTGCTGCGCACCGGCTGCGCGTGGCGGCAGCTGCCCCACGACTTCCCGCCGTGGCAAACGGTGTACTGGTACTTCGCCCGCTGGCGCGACGACGGTACCGTGGACCGCATGCACGACGCGTTGCGCGACCGGTTGCGCGACGCGGTGGGCCGCGACCCGATGGCCTCGGCGGGCATCGTGGACGCCCAGTCGGTCAAGGGTGCGGACACCGTGGGGCGCGACAGTCGCGGCTATGACGCGGGGAAACGCTGCAACGGCAGGAAAAGACACGTGGTCACCGACACCCTCGGGCTGTTGCTGGTCGTGATGGTCACCGCCGCCAGCGTGCAGGATCGCGACGGCGGCAAGCGGGTGCTCGATCGGCTGCGCTTCGCGATGCCGTCGGTGGCCACGGTGTTCGCCGACGGTGGCTACGCCGGCCGGCTGGTGGCCTACGCCCGGCGGGTGCTGCGCATCGCGGTGGAGGTCGTGCGCAAGCCCGCCGACCAGGTCGGCTTCTCGGTGTTGCCGCGCCGCTGGGTGGTCGAGCGCACACTCGGATGGATCGTGCTGTGCCGCCGGCTGCGCTGCGACTACGAACGCCGCACCGACACCGCCGAGGCGATGACCAAGTGGGCCATGATCGGCATCATGACCCGCCGACTCGAACCCGGCCCCGGCCGTCGCCCGTGGCAGCCCGCCACCACCAAGTAACTCCCATCTCAAACACGTTCTTACACGTACAGCAATTGCGGAGTTGCACGCTTCGGGCCGCCCGCGGAGACCGGTTGACATCAGACCACGATCCCCCTCGCCACCCCACCGACGGCGGATTCGCACACGCAGGACTCGGGCGGGGCATCGACAGGAGCCCCGCCCGTTCTATTCCACACCCGACGGGGCATCGTGGCCCCCGCTGACCCCGCGCCCGCAATGCCGGTCGAGATGGCGCGCGCCGACTTCGGTAAGGTCTTCAACGAACTCTGCCACCTAGTCGCGCTGTCACGGACAAGTAAGATCCCCCAGGTCGTGGAGTCCCTCGTCCAACGGGCGCTCGTCTACGGCACCCCGCCCGACGCCTACGACGCTCAGACCATCTCCCGCTGGGTTGCCAAGCAGTACGGCGCCGCCATCCCCGCCAGCGAAGTGGAATTCGCGCTAGACGGGCTCGTGCGCGCAGGTGCCGCGTCGCGACCTGCCGGCCACTTCCTCCTGACTGAGTCCCGCAAGGCCGGCGTCCAGCGCGTCGTGGAAAAGGCCCGCGAACTCGAGACGCGCGTCCGCGCCGAATGGTTGAGTGAACTGCATGACCGGGAGATCGCCTCGAGAGTCGAACACGAACGGCTGTGGGCGTGCCTGCGGGCGTACATGCTCCGGGTCCTGCGACGGCACGGCGCCCTCGCAGCGCACGTCCTCAACCCGTCGGTGCCGACTGAGAGCGGCGTCGCCGGTGACCTGAACACCTTCCTCGCCGAGGCCGGTTCGGAGTCAGGCATCCACAGCAGCGAAGCGGGCGGCGTCCGGCAGGCCGTCAACCTGTTCTTCGAGGAACCGTCCGGCGACCGCACCGCCTACATCGCTCAGCACCTCGATGCGGCGTTCACTTTCTTTGCCCTCTCCGAGCCCGACTCGACCGCCGCCTACCTGCGCGGCCAGATGCAGCCGCTGGACGTGCTGGTCGACACCAACTTCGTGCTCGACCTGCTCTTCGGCGGTGAGGACGACCACATCGCGGTGGAGCTCGTCTCGTTCGTGCGAGACAACAAGCTGCCAATCCGACTGCTGTACCACGAAAGGACGCGTAGGGAGCTGTCGGCCACCCTCAGCGCCATCGGCGCCAATCTGCGACGCAGGCATTGGTCGCAGTCCTTGTCGAGGGCGCACCTGAGGGAGCACCGAGGCGGCGGGGTGCTTCGCAAGTACCACGAGCTTAACGCGAAATGCCCCACGGACCCGGACGTATTCATGGGTCGCTACGAGAACCACCTGACCGAGGAGCTACGGACCTTCGGCATCGAGGCGTGCGTCCCCTCCGACAGGGAGCCGGAAGCTGATGAGCGGCGTCACCTTCTCGTGGCTGAGTACCAAGCGTTCGTCAAGGAGCACCGTCCCGACAAGGAGAAGCGGTACGAGACTGCCGACCACGACATCGCCGTATGGCTGGCCGTGCAGGAGCGGCGACGGAAGGGGGCGACCTCAACGCTGGAAAGCGGGGCGCTATTTCTCAGCAACGATCAGTTCTTCCGGTTCTTCGACGATAAGGTGCTTCGCGGGCTGCATTCCGTGACCGTGGTCCTACCCCGGACGCTGCTGCAGGTGCTGCGTCCGTTCGCCACCCCAAGCGGCGACTACGACCGGCGGTTCGTCAAGGCCTTCGCAGCTGCGGAGTTCCGGACCGCCCACAGTGACTATGAGAAAACAACGGCGGAGTTGATGTCGCATTTGGCCGCCTTCGGTGACCTGCCGGAGGAAACCGCCGTGAAGGTGCTGGGCGACGAGCTGCTCCGCACACGCCTCGAGAAGGTGCGGGGGACCGACGACGCCGGGAAGCTGGTTAGAGACAAGGTCATCGACCTCAACGCCTCGCTTGTCGCCGAGCGGGACGCCTCACGCGAGCTGCTATCCGCTGAAGAGTCGGAGGCCACAGACTTACGGCGGCACGTAAAGCTTGCTTTCCGCACTTCTCGGCGGCGTTTTAGCGCCAGCGGGAGCGGGGGTCGTTGTCGATGATCTGTATGGACAGGGCTTCGAGTTCGGCGGTGAGGTTCTTGAGGGTGCGGGCGTTGTCGAACCAGGGCTGGTAGTCGGGTAGCTGCTCGGCGGTGAGCACGCGGGTGACGGTCTTGTTGTTGACCTTGCGGGTCCAGGAGTTGTAGGGGCCGTGCAGGGCGGGCGGGTCGGCGTGGCAGCGGCAGTTGGTCTTGCCGCAGCGGGCCATGCGGGTGGCGATGCTGCCGGGCAGCACGAAGCCGAGCTGGCTGAGTCGTTCGGCGATGCGACGTTGCGTTCGGCGTTGCGCGGCGGTGGGGGGCACCAGGGGTCCTTCGGTGTCGGTTACACGGTCCTGCCCGTGGTCCGTAGTATAACTACTTAGGACACGGTGGCGCAAGGCTGGCGGCGAGGAGGACGCGGTGGCCGACAACGACGGGTTCACACTGACGAGCGAGGTGCTGGGGCCGCTGCCGGTGGTCAACGCCTACCTGGAGCGCATGGGCGTGGAAGGGCTGCTGGACCGGTTCGTGCCCCACGACGACCGTCGGCTCAAGCTCGCGCCCGCGGCCGCGCTGGGGGTGGTGGTGCGCAACCTCGTGCTGGGCCGCGAGCCGGTGTACGCGCTGGGGCGGTGGGCGGCACCGTTCGACCCGACGCTGCTGGGCTTGGAGCCCGGCGAGGTCGAGCTGTGCAACGACGACCGGGTGGGGCGCATGCTGTCCCGGCTGTTCGACGCTGACCGGGCGTCGCTTTCGACCCGGCTGGTGCTGGATGCGATCGCCGCGTTCGACATCGACACCTCCCAGCTGCACACCGACACCACGTCGATCCGGTTCACCGGCCTGTATGCCGACGCCGACGGGCGTGCCCGCGGCGGCAAGGCGACCCCTGCGGTTGTGCACGGTCATTCGAAGGACCACAGGCCCGACTTGCGCCAGCTGGTGTGGTCGTTGACCGTGACCGCCGACGGGGCGGTGCCGGTCTGCTACCGGGTGGCCGACGGCAACGCCACCGACGACAGGTTGCACGTGCCGGTGTGGGACGAGCTCGTGGCCATGCTCGGCCGCGCCGACTTCCTCTACGTCGCCGACTCGAAACTGGCCACCCGGCCCAACATGAACCACATCGCCGGCGGCC
>JBBDQS010000032.1 GCA_040905805.1 Egibacteraceae bacterium
TTCGAGCAGACGAAAGGCAAGCACCCTCAACCGGAAACGCGCAGGTCAACCCGCCCGAACAGCCTCGAAGGCAACCCGGCCGCCAGCGGCCCTCAGGTCATAGCCAGGAAGGTCGGGCTAGAGCTGAGCTGGAGCCTGGAAGTTCACCTGCAGGACGAGGTAGCCGCGGTTGGCCAGCCACTGCACTGCGCAGCACATGGTGGTTGTCGTGCGCCCAGACCACCACGCCGATGCCGCGGTCGCGGTCAGCGCCCGCGCACCCGACAGGTCAGCGTCCCCACCCAGACGTTGGGCACACCGTCGTGGGGGGGGCGATCCGGGCCATGCGCTGCCCGTCGGGTGAGATCGCGGGATGCCCTCGTTCGGGGCCGCGGAACAGCGCCGACATCCCGCGGACCCGTGCGGGCCGGGGCGTTGCTCAGGCGCCCTCGTACTTGAAGGACACCTTGACCTTCGCTCGGTACGCCGTCACCTGTCCGTTCTCCAGCACGAGGTCCATCTCGGTCACCTCCGCGACGCGGAGGTCCCGGAGCGACTGGCCCGCCCGATTCACGGCCGCGGCTGCGGCCTTCTCCCAGGACTGGTCGCTGGTGCCGACGAGCTCGATGATCTTGTAGACGCTCTCTGCCACGGGATCTCCTTCAACGGTCGATGGTCGCTCGATCCTAGTGGGAGGAGTTGGCCGCCGCCGGGCACCCGACGACGCCGCCGTCGCGCGTGCCGTCTCGGATTCGTAGATCTTCGAGTCCACCCCCCGGGTTACCGGCCGGTAGATTGGGTCTCAACGACATATCTGTCCCTCCGACCCCATCTACCGCCGGGTAACCTGCGCGAAAAACACCAGCCACCTCGTCCGTCCCGCGGCTCCTACCGTGGGTCCGCCGCGACGAAACCCGTGCGCGGCCCGTGGCGCGGTTTATCCTCCCCGCCTGTGACCTCCGTCTCCGTGTCGCCCCCGTCGCCATGAGCTCCCCCGCTGGAGCGGCGGCTCGAGCCCCCCGCGACCTGTCCACCGATGAGCGGATCATCCGGCTGCTGCTCTTGCTGGTCCTGCTGTACCTCTTCCTGGTCGCGGTGGACCTGCTCGGCGCAGGCATCGCCGGTCTGGGCGAGGAGTTCACCGACCGGCTGTTCCGTGGTGTCGGCAACCCGCTGTCCGCGCTGTGCGTGGGCGTCCTCGCCACGGTGCTGGCGCAGTCCTCGTCGGTGACCACGGCCACGATCGTCGGCCTGGTCGGCGCGGGGGTCCTGGGCGTCGGGGACGCCGTGCCGATGATCATGGGTGCCAACATCGGCACCACCGTGACCAACACCCTGGCGTCGGTGGGCAGCATCCGCCGGCCGGAGGAGTTCCGCCGCGCGTTCGCCGGGGCGACGATGCACGACTTCTTCAACCTCGCCAGCGTCGCGATCCTCCTGCCGATCGAGCTGGCCACCGGGATCATGGGGCGCTTGGCCGTGGTCCTGTCCGATGTGGTCGGCGATGCGGCCGGTGGCGAGTTCAACAGCCCGGTGCGGGGGGCCGTGGCCGCGGGCGCCGGCCTGGTCGAGTCCGCGGTGGCGGCGGTGCCGGGACCGATGCGACTCGGTGCGCTGCTGCTGCTCGCGGCGGGACTCGGGCTGATCTTCGCCACCCTGGTGGCCATCACCAAGAACATGCGCGTGGTCGTCGCCGGACCCGCCGAGCGCTCGCTCAACGCGGTGCTGGGGCGCAGCGGCGTGCTCGGGATCCTGGTGGGCACGATCCTGACGGTGTCGGTCCAGTCGTCGAGCATCTCGACATCGCTGCTCATCCCGATGATCGCCGCGGGGGTGCTGCGACTGGAGAATGCCTACCCCGTGACGCTGGGCGCGAACGTGGGCACCACGATCACGGCCCTGCTCGCCGCCCTGGCGATCCCCCAGATCGCCGGCTTGCAGATCGCGCTCGTGCATCTGCTGTTCAACGTCGCCGGGATCCTGATCTTCTACCCGGTCCCGTACCTGCGCCGGCTGCCGCTGCGGGCGGCGCGAGCCGTCGCCGACCACGCGGTCACGCGTCGGACCATGGTATTCGTGTACATCATCCTGGTGTTCGTCGTCGCCCCGCTCTCGGTCATCGTGATCACGCGCTGACCCCGCAGGAAGGAACCCGCATGTTCAAGTGGTTGCGCACCGGCGGTGACGGTCTGGCGGAGGTCGAGGAGACCTTCGCCGGGATGCTCGCCGACGACCGGCACGTCTTCGACCTGGCGATGAGCGCCCGGGTGGGTGGCGCCGACCCCACGACGCTGGCCGACGCGCTCAACCGCACCGAGGAGCGCACCGACGAGGCGGAGCGACGGATCCGGCGGCTGGTGCTCGTCCATGCGAGTGTGCACGGCGCCAGCGACATCCCGGCCTGCCTGATGTACATGAGCATCGCCAAGGACGCCGAACGCATCGCCGACCTCGCGAAGAACATCTTCGGCATCGCCGACACGGTCGGCACCCCGCCGGGGGGAGCGCTGCGGGAGGACCTGGCCCGGCTGTGGGACACCATCTCGCCGATGATCACCGAAGCCGGATCCATCCTCGCCGAGGACGACCGGCGGGTCGCCCAGACGTTCGTCGAGGTCGCCCGTGACCTGCAGGAGCACGCCCGCCAGCAGATCGACGCGTTGCTGCGCAGCCCGGACGAGGTGCCGCAGGCCGCCGCGACGGTGCTGACCTACCGCCACCTCGGGCGGATCGTGGCCAACCTGCTCAACATCGTGTCGGCCGTGATCATGCCGCTGGACCGGCTCGACTACCCGGGGGAGAGCTCCGCGGCCGACGCCACCGACGAGTAGCCGCATCCAGCGGCCGCGAGGACCGCGCGCCCGATCGTGGTCGCCCGCTGGCGCTCGGTGGGTGTGAACGGGTAGTCCCGGCGCAGCACCAGGACCCGTTCGGCCAGCGGTACCAGCAGGGTCCGGCGATCCGGCCTCGGGGCGTCGTCAGGCGCGCACAGCGACGCCGAACCGGCACGCAGCAGCCCGCCGACCAGGGTCGGGAAGGCATGGTCGGTGTCCATCGAGCCGTCCAGCAGGGCCGTGAGGCCGATCGCCAGACGCGTCACCGCGTCACCGGGGTCCCCACGCGACGGACCGGTGTGGATCAGCTCGACGTCCTCGGCCCGGGTGAGCCGGTCGACGAGGCCCGCCACGCGCGCCCGGTCGATCGCCACCACCAGGTCGTCCAGGGCTCGGCCATCCTGGTGCTCGAGCACCTCGATCGATTGGATGTCACCGCCGCACTCGCTGACCGTGCCGGCGAGGGCAGCCAGGGCACCGGGACGGTCGGGCAGGGCACACCGCAGCACGATCTCCATGCCCGTAGGGTAGTGGCCCCGTGTTACGCGGGCGTGACGCGGGGCCGGGGGAGTGTCCCACGGGACGGGAGGAGGCGATTGACGCGGATCGTGAAAGCGCGTACAACCAAGAGCAGTATGCAGACCGCACCGACGACCGCTGGCACCGGGCGCCCCTCGCGCGGCGCGGTCGTCGGCGTGCGTCTGCTGCCGGCCCTCGCTCTGGGCCTGCTCATCCTCCTCCTTTGACGCCGCGGGCGGCCACGCACAGCACTCGAGCCCCCCGCGGAGACCCCCACGCCAGGGTGCACCGTCGAGAGGGCCCGAGAGGACACGAGGCATGAGCAGCACCGGCACACCCACCCCCAACATCCGCATCTTCGACACGACCCTGCGGGATGGCGAGCAGGCGCCGGGCATCTCCTTGGACACCAAGGAGAAGCTGGAGATCGCCGAGCAGCTCGCGCGCCTGCACGTCGACGTCGTCGAGGCGGGGTTCCCGATCACCTCGCCCGGGGACTACGAGTCGGTCAAGGCCATCGCCGACACAGTGGGGACCGAGCCCGGCGCCCCGGTCATCGCTGCCTTGGCCCGGTGCCACGTCGACGACATCAACCGGGCCGCCGAGGGCCTCAAGGGCGCGGCGCGCTCGCGCATCCACGTCTTCCTGTCCACCTCGGAGATCCACCGGCGTGCCATGCTGCACGCCAGCGAGGACCAGATCGTCGAGCGGGCCCGCGAAGCGGTCAAGCAGGCGCTGAGCTACACCGACGACGTGGAGTTCAGCCCGCAGGACGCCACCCGCACGGACTACGACTTCCTCATGCGGGTGGTCGACGCCGCGGTGGAGGCCGGTGCCACGACCGTGAACATCCCCGACACCGTGGGCTACGCCGTGCCGCACGACTTCGGCCGGCTGATCGCCGACGTGGTCGGCCGCGTCGGCCCGGAGGTCTTCGTGAGCGTGCACTGCCACAACGATCTGGGGCTGGCGGTCGCCAACTCGATCGAGGCGGTGCGCAGCGGCGCCCGCCAGGTCGAGGTCGCCGTCAACGGACTCGGGGAGCGGGCCGGCAACTGCTCGATGGAGGAGATCGTGATGGCGCTCGCGACACGGTTCGATCTGCTCGGGCAGCCCACCGGCGTCACGACACGGGAGATCGCCCGCACCTCGCGGCTGGTCGCCACGCTGACCGGCTATCCGGTGCAGTTCAACAAGGCGGTCGTCGGCCGCAACGCCTTCGCCCACGAGTCGGGCATCCACCAGCACGGGGTGCTCCAGGACCGGCTGACGTACGAGATCATGAAAGCCGAGGACGTCGGCGTGGTCGGCGCCCAGATCGTGCTGGGCAAGCACTCCGGCAAGCATGCGTTCACCCGCCAGCTGGAGGACATGGGCTACACGCTCGGCGAGGTGGAGACCGCCCGGGCGTTCGCGCGTTTCAAGGAGCTGGCCGACCGCAAGGTGGAGATCAGCGATGCGGACCTCGAGGCGATCCTCGCCGACGAGGTCTACGGCACCGAGGACGAGGCGTTCGAGCTGGTGTCGCTGCAGGTCTCCGGGGGGACGGCCAACGCCCCGACCGCCACCGTGCGCATCCGCGACGTGGCCGAGGACCGTCTGATCGACGAGTCGGCCATGGGCGACGGCATGGTCGATGCCGCCTGCGGGGCGATCCGGCGTGCCGCCGGGTCGCATGCCTCCCTCGGCCAGCAGCTCGGCGAGGCGACGCTGGTCACGTTCAACGTCGCGGCCGTCACCCAGGGTGTCGACGCCTTGGGTGATGTGACCTGCCAGGTCGACGTCCACGGGCAGCGCTACACGGGACGCGGCGTGTCGACCGACGTGGTGGAGGCCAGCGCCCGGGCCTTCCTCGACGCCCTGAACCGATCTGTCCGGCTGCACCACCGCGTGCGCCCCCATGCGACGGAGACCCCATGACGAACAACGCGGACAAGCGCGGCACCACGGTGCGCCTGACGGTGGCGCCGGACCAGACGCCCGAGGAGGAGGCCGCCCTGGTGGCCCGCGTGGCGGCCGCTGTGGCCGAGTCCACCGGCGAGGACCACGTCACCTTCGAGCTGACCGCCAGCGACCAGGTGCGCGTGGAGGGCAACGTCGCCGACCGCATCTCCCGCGGCGCCAGGTGGGAGGCGTGATCGGTGGGCGTGGCATGAGCCGAACCCTGGTGGAGAAGATCTGGGACCGCCACGTGGCGGTCCCCGGTGAGGCCGGTGGCCCCGACCTGCTCTACATCGACCTGCACCTGGTCCACGAGGTCACGAGCCCGCAGGCGTTCGAGGGACTCCGTCTGGCGGGCAGGCCGGTGCGCCGCCCGGACCTCACCGTGGCGACGATGGACCACAACGTGCCGACCACCGACCGCTCGCTGCCGGTGGCCGACGAGCTGTCCGCCAAGCAGATGGACACCCTCGAGGCCAACTGCGACGAGTTCGGCGTACGGGTCTTCACCCGTCGCTCGAACCAGCAGGGCATCGTGCACATGATCGGCCCCGAGCTGGGTCTCACCCAGCCGGGCATGACGATCGTGTGCGGCGACAGCCACACGGCCACCCACGGCGCGTTCGGGGCGTTGGCGTTCGGGATCGGCACCAGCGAGGTCGAGCACGTCCTGGCGACGCAGACCCTTCCGCAGGCGCGCCCGAAGTCGATGGTGGTGGAGATCGACGGGGCGTTGCCGTTCGGCGTCACCGCGAAGGACCTGATCCTGTCCGTGATCGCCGAGATCGGTGTCAGCGGCGGGGTCGGCCACGTCATCGAGTACCGGGGGTCGGCCGTCGACGCCCTGTCGATGGAAGGCCGGATGACGGTCTGCAACATGTCCATCGAGGCCGGTGCACGTGCCGGGCTGATCGCCCCCGACGAGACGACGTTCGCGTACCTGAAGGGGCGCCGGCACGCCCCCGCGGACGCCGACTGGGATGTCGCCCTGCACGAGTGGCGGATGCTCTCCACCGACGACGACGCGGTCTATGACCGGACGGTGCGGCTCGACGCCTCCGCCTTCGAGCCGACGGTGACGTGGGGGACCACCCCGGCGATGAGCGCACCGGTGACCGGCCGTGTGCCGGTGCCCGAGGCGACCGCCGACCCCGAGCAGGCGCGCCGGGCCCTGGACTACATGGGGCTGGCGGGTGGCGAAGCCATCACCGACATAGCGATCGACCGGGTCTTCCTGGGGTCCTGCACGAACGCGCGTATCGAGGACCTGCGGGCCGCGGCGCGGGTCGTCGACGGCGAGCAGGTCGCCGGGACCGTGCGGGCAATGGTCGTGCCCGGCTCCTACCCCGTGAAGCTGCAGGCCGAGTCCGAGGGCCTCGACGAGGTCTTCCGCGCCGCCGGCTTCGAGTGGCGCGAGCCCGGCTGCTCCATGTGCCTCGGCATGAACCCCGACATCCTGGAGCCGGGTGAGCGGTGCGCGTCCACGTCCAACCGCAACTTCGAGGGGCGGCAGGGCAAGGGCGGGCGCACCCACCTGGTGTCCCCCGAGATGGCCGCTGCCGCGGCGGTGCGCGGGCACTTCGTGGACGTCAGGCACCTGGCATGAACCCGGTCACGGTGATCACCGGACGGATGGTGCCGCTGTGGCGGGCCGACGTCGACACCGACCAGATCATGCCGAAGCAGTTCCTGAAGCGCATCGAGCGCACCGGCTTCGGCGACTTCGTCTTCCACGACTGGCGGGCCGACCCCGACTTCGTGCTCAACGACGAGCGCTACGCGGGGGCGAACGTGCTCGTCACCGGCCCCAACTTCGGGTCCGGGTCGTCGCGGGAGCACGCACCCTGGGGGCTGCAGCAGTACGGCTTCGACGCGGTCATCGCACCGAGCTTCGCCGACATCTTCCGCAACAACTGCGCGAAGATCGGGTTGCTGACAGTGGAGCTGCCCCCCGAGCAGTGCCGCGAGCTCGTCGCGCTGGCCGGGGCCGACCCGCGGGCCCCGATCCGCATCGACCTGCCCGAGCAGCAGGTCGTCTCCGGGAGCCTGCACGCCACCTTCGAGATCGACCGCCACACCAAGTACCTCCTGGTCGAGGGTCTGGACGACATCGCCCGGACGCTCACCCACGACGAGGAGATCGCGGCGTTCGAGGCGCGCCGCCCCTCCTGGCTGCCGACTGCCCGGGCCTAGCGCTGTCCGTGGGAACACGCCGGGCCTGTCCGGGTGAGGGCGGGGCGTGATGTCCGAGCCCATCACCACCGAGGGGCTGACCAAGTCGTTCGGCAACGGGCTGCGCGCGGTGGATGGGCTGGACCTGTGGGTGCGGACCGGGGAGATCTTCGGCCTGCTCGGTCCGAACGGTGCAGGCAAGACCACCACGATCGGCATGCTCACCACCCGGGTGGTCCCCACCGCGGGGCGCGCGCACATCGACGGGATCGACGTGCGGGCCAGCCCCGCCGCCGTGAAGCAGCGTATCGGCGTGGTTGCCCAGACCAACACGCTCGACCGCAGCATCAACGTGTGGGAGAACCTGTACTACCACGGCCGCTACTTCGGGCTGCCCCGGCGAGCGGCGGCCGGCCGCGCCGACGAGCTGCTCGCCCGCTTCCAGCTCGTCGACAAGCGCCACCAGCGCACCGACGTCCTCTCGGGCGGCATGGCCCAGCGGCTCATGGTCGCGCGTGCCCTCCTGCACCGGCCAGCGGTGCTGTTCCTCGATGAGCCGACCACCGGCCTCGACCCGCAGAGCCGGATCGCGCTGTGGGACCTGCTGCGGACCTTCCACGCCGAGGGGCAGACGATCCTGCTCACCACCCACGACATGGCCGAGGCCGACGAGCTGTGCGACCGTGTGGCCATCATGGACCACGGCCGGGTGCTGACGCTCGGCAGCCCCGCGGAGCTCAAGCGGTCGGCGGCCACCAGCGGGGCCGCGCACCCGAGCCTGGAGTCGGTCTTCATCACCCTGACCGGCCGCGAGCTGCGGGAGTAGACCGCCACGATGGGATCCGAGCCACCCGTGACCGATGCGCGTGAACGCAGCGTGCGGGCGGCGGCCTTCGGGGCGTTCGGCGGCATGCTCCTGCGCGACCTGCGGGTGCTCACCAAGGAGCGAGGCCGCTTCCTGGTGCGCACCATCAGCCAGCCGCTGCTGCTGGTGTTCGTGTTCACGTACGTGTTCCCGACCATCGGGCAGGGCGTGCGGGGCAGCGCGGGCCAGTCGTTCACCGACATCCTGGTCCCTGGCGTCGTCGCGATCGCCGTCCTCATCAAGGGCATACAGGCGGTCGCCCTGCCGCTCGTCCAGGACTTCGGCTACACCCGTGAGATCGAGGATCGGGTGATGGCCCCGCTGCCCGTCTGGGGGGTCGCGGTCGAGAAGATCGTCGCCGGCGCGGTGCAGGGCCTGCTCGCTGCCCTCATCGTGTTCCCGATCGTGCGCTTCGTGCCGGCCGAGCCGGTCAGCCTCGACATCAGCTGGCCGGTGCTCGTGGCCGTCCTCCTGCTCGCCCCCGTGCTGGCGTCCTCCGTCGGGCTGATGCTCGGCACGTTCGTGGAGCCCGACCAGGTGCCGCTCATGTTCAGCGTCGTGATCCTCCCGGTCACCTTCCTCGGGGCGACGTACTTCCCGTGGGCCGACCTCGGTCCGATCCCGTGGTTGCAGGTCGCGGTGCTGGCCAACCCGCTGGTCTACATGGCCGAGGGCTTTCGCATGGCGTTGACCCCGCAGTTCCCGCACATGGCCGCGGGCGCGGTCTTCGCCGGCCTGCTCGCGTGCACCCTGCTGGCCGGCTACGCCGGCATCAAGGGCTTCGAGCGCCGGGTCCTCACCTGATCTGGTGCATCGCCGGAGCTTGCGGAGGCGATGCTCTGCTGTGCCGGGTGTGG
>JBBDQS010000033.1 GCA_040905805.1 Egibacteraceae bacterium
CGACCCCGAAAAACCGGCCGCCCGGACCTCACATCCTCAATTTTGCGACAGCCTGCCTGAGGTTTAATCGCAAGCTGAGACGTGGCGCAGCCCCTCTCGGCTTCCGCACACACGCTGCGCCTGAGACGTCCCGCAGCCCCATTCATCCCTACCGCAGGCTCGTCTGAGAGGTGTCCTCGTCCGGTCTAGTCTGTGGGCGGGGCCGCACCCGCCGCGGGTTCTGGTGGTCTGTTGGAGTGTGATGCCTGACCGTCGTCGTAACACCACTGTCCTGGCCGTGCTGGTGCTGGTCAGCCTTGTGCTGCTCACGATGGACTACCGGCAGGGCGATGGCGGGACGGTGGCGGCGGTCCAGCGGGGGGCCATGGCCGTGTTCTCGCCCATCCAGGAGGGCTTCGCCACCGTGGTGAGCCCGGTCGGGGGCTTCTTCGGCTCGATCGCGGAGTACGGCCGGCTGCGCGCCGAGAACGCCGAGCTGGAGGAGGAGCTGGAACATCTGCGCGAAGGACGGGTCTCCGTGGCCGAGCTCGAACGCCAGAACCGGGAGCTGCGCGAGCAGCTGGCCATGCGTGAGCGGCTGGGGTTCACCACCACCGGGGCCAACGTCATCGCCCAGGCGCCCGGTCCCTTCGAGTGGTCGGTGCTGATCGACGCCGGTGGCGACGCCGGGCTGCGCCCGGGGATGGCCGTGGTCAACGAGGCCGGGCTGGTCGGCAAGCTCGTCCAGGTGACCCGGTCCAACGCGCGTGTGCAGCTCGTGTCCTCGCCGCAGGCCGGGTTCATCGTGCGGCTGGTGGGAACCGGCGAGGAGGGGTTCCTCTCGGGTCGGGGCTCCCGCCCGCTGCAGCTGGAGATGACCGACGCCGAGTCCGAGGTGGAGTCCGGCGCGGAGGTCGTCACCAGCACCTTCGGGGGCTCCAGCATCCCCGACGGGATCCCTGTCGGCGAGGTGGAGTCCCATCCCCAGACCGACCAGGCCGGCGGGGCGGTCCTGTCGCTGCGCCCCTACGTGGACCTCTCCCGCCTCGGGCTCGTCCAGATCGTGTTGGACGCACCGGAGCACCCGAGCGAGCTGGACCCCGACGAGCTGATCGAGGACGAGAACCCCCCCCGGCCGCCGGCCATCGTCCCGGAACTCGACCCCGCGCCCGGCCCGGGCGAGCTGGAGCAGGCACCGAACCCCGACGCGACATGATCCCCCGCCTCATCATGATGGCAGGGGTGCTGGTGACCGCACTGCTGCTGTCCACCGTGGTCCTGTCGGCCCTCACGTGGGGGATGTGGCGCCCTGACCTGGTCGTCCTGACGGTGGTGGCCTTCGCGCTGGCCGACGGACCTGGGACGGGCGCCCGCTACGGGTTCGTCGCGGGCCTCGCAGTCGACCTGCTGTCCACGGGCAGCCAGCTCGTCGGCACCGCCGCCCTGGTCCTGCTCCTCGTCGGCTACACGGCCGGTGTCGTGCGCCCCTACTTGTCGACCGCGGGGCTGGTCGGCCAGGTCGCCGTGGCGTCGGCGGCCAGCGTGGCCGCCGTCCTGGCCTACGGGCTGCTGTCCCAGCTGCTGGAGGTCGCGTCCGCGACGCCGCTCGCGGCGCTGCAGTCCGCCATGGCCACGGGCCTGTACAACACCCTGCTCGCCCCGATCGTGCTGATCGCCGTCGGGGGGCTGCTCAGCCGGCTGCCGTCCGCGCCGTCGGCCGCGTCGCGAACCTCGTTGTAGGGACACGAGTGCTACCCTCGGGCGCCGTGCAGATCAACTCCAAGCCCGCCGCCTTGGATGCGGGGGAGAGCACCCGCCTCCGGCTCACCTTCCTCGCGCTGCTGGTCGTGAGCCTGTTCGTGCTGCTGTTCGCCCGCCTGTGGTTCTTGCAGGTGATGGCGGGTGAGCGCTACGCGGACCAGGCCGAGGGCAACGCCATCCGCACGATCGCCACCGAGGCGCCCCGCGGCAAGCTGCTCGACCGTGACGGCGAGGTCCTCGTGCGCAACCGCTACGCGCTGGTCGTGAGCGTGCAGCCCGAGGAGATGGGCGACCGCGCCGACGAGATCCTCGCCGAGGTGGCGGGGCTGCTCGGGCTCTCGCTCGAGGAGGTCCTGGACCAGGTCGAGAACTCCCGGGTCAGCGCCCTGCGGCCCAAGCCGATCGCCGTGGACGTCCCCCCCGACATCGCCTTCTACCTGCACGAGAACGGCGGGGACCGCTTCCCGGGCGTCTACGCGGAGACCCTGCCCCGCCGCGAGTACCCCCACGGGATGACGGCGGCGCACCTGGTCGGCTACCTCGGCGAGATCAGCGGGGAGGAGCTCGACAGCGAGCGATACGCGGGCTACCGGGCCGGCGACCTGATCGGCTGGGCGGGCCTGGAACGCTCCTACGAGCCGGTGCTGCGGGGCGAGGAGGGCCTGCGCCGCCTCGAGGTGAACGCCAACAACCGGGTGGTGCGCACCGTCGAGGAGAGCCTGCCCCAGCCGGGCGCCGACCTGGTGCTGACCATCGACCTGGAAGCCCAGCAGTTGGCCGAGCAGGCGCTGGCCGAGGGCATCGACACGGCCCGGCGGACCCGTGACCGGGACAGCGGCCCCCAGCGCGGCGGGTTCTTCCGGGCCCCGGCCGGCGCGGTCGTCGTGCTCGACCCGTCGAACGGGGAGATCGTCGCCATGGCGTCCAACCCCGTTTTCAACCCCGCCGAGTTCGTCGGCGGCGTCGGCACCCGGGAGTGGGAGGCCATGCAGAACCCCGACAACCACTTCCCGCTCATCAACCGGGCCATCCAGTCGAGCTATCCCCCCGGGTCGGTCTACAAGATCGTCCCGGCTGCCGCCGCGCTCGAGGAGGGGTTCATGGGCCCCGCCGACCAGCGCGAGTGCCCGGGCAGCTGGACGTGGGCGGGCAGCGTCTACAACAACTGGAAGCGCAGCCACTCCGGGTTCATGGACCTGCGGACGGCGCTGGTCGATTCCTGCGACACCGTCTTCTACGACATCGCGCGGGACATGTGGGAGCACGAGCAGGCTACGGGCGCCGCCCACGAGATCCTGCCCGCGATGAGCACCGCCTTCGGGTTCGGGGCGGAGACCGGCATCGACCTGCCCGTCGAGCGTGACGGGGTGGTGCCCGGACGCGCGTGGCGGCAGGAGTACTGGCAGGACCACCGCGAGACCTATTGCCTCAAGGCCCGCCAGCTGGAACCGGGGAGCTACGCCCAACGCGTCAACGCCGACCTGTGCGAACGCGGCGGGGACTGGCGCGGAGGCGACGCGGTCAACATGTCCATCGGGCAGGGCGACCTGCAGACGACACCCCTGCAGGTGGCCAACAGCTTCGCGGCCATCGCCAACCGGGGGACGCTGTACCGGCCGCACGTGGCCAGGGAGGTCGTGCACCTCGACGGCACGGTGCAGTCGGTCGAGCCGGAGGTGATCGGCACCGTGCCGGTCAGCGTCGGGCACCTGGACTACATCGAGGCGGGGCTGCTTGGCGTGACCGCCACGGGCGGCACCGCCGGCGGCGTCTTCGGCTCCTTTCCCATCCCGATCGCCGGCAAGACCGGCACCGCAGAGCTCAAGCCCAAGCAGCCGTTCGCCTGGTTCGCCGGCTACAACGTGGAGCCGCTCGGCGGTCGCCAGTACGTCGTGGTCGCGATGCTGGAGGAGGGTGGCGGCGGCAGCCAGACGGCGGCCCCGATCGTGCGCCGCGTGTTCGAGGGTCTGGCCCCCGCAGTCGACGAGACGGCCATCGAGGCGGGGGAGGTGACCGACTAGCCATGGGCAACATCACGTTCGGCGACGAGTCCCACCGGGTCGCGCGCGACTCCGTCCAGCAGTCGTGGAAGCGGCTCTACTCGCCGGGTCGGCACTTCGACCCCGTGCTGGTCCTGGCGGCTCTGGGGCTGACGGCGTTCGGGCTGGTCATGATCTACTCGTCGACGTTCCACGGGCTGGAGGCGCGGGGCGTGGACCCGCTGCACTTCGTGAACCGCCAGGCCATCTCGCTCGGCATCGGCCTGGTCGCCATGGTGGCCATCGGCATCTTCGACTACCGGCTGTACCGGGCCTGGGCGCCGGTGGTGTACGCCGGGGCGATCGTGATGCTCGTCGTCACCGCGGCGACCGGGCAGACCGTGAACGCCTCGCGGGCATGGATCGTGCTCGGCGGGTTCCAGTTCCAGCCGGCCGAGATCGCCAAGCCGGCGCTGATCCTGGTGCTCGCGGCGCTCTTCCACGAGCGCCGCGAGTCCGCGCTGGGACTGCGGGCGCTGCTGGAGGCGGTGGGCCTGGCGGCGGTGCCGATGCTGCTGATCCTCGCCCAACCCGACCTGGGAACCGCCATCGTGTTCGTGGCCATCACCTTCGGGGTGCTGCTGCTCGCCCGCGTGCGGATCCGCTACATGGCGGCGCTCGCGCTGATCGGGGTGCTGTCGATCGTCGGTGCGCTCCAGATGGAGGTCATGGAGGACTACCAGGTCGCGAGGCTGACGTCGTTCCTGGACCCGTCGTCGGACCCGCAGGGGGCCGGCTGGAACGTCGAGCAGGCCCAGATCGCGATCGGCTCGGGGCAGATCACCGGCCAGGGCCTCTTCCAGGGCTCGCAGACCGCACTGGCCTACGTACCGGAGAACCACACCGACTTCATCTTCACCGTGGTGGGCGAGGAGCTGGGGTTCTTCGGTGCCACGCTCCTGCTGGCCATCTACGCCGTCCTGCTGTGGCGGGCGCTGCGCATCACGGCCCTGTCGCGCGACACCTTCGGGACCTTGATCGGCGCGGGGGTGGTCGCGGTCTTCGCCTTCCAGCTGTTCATCAACGTCGGCATGTCCGTCGGCGTCATGCCCGTGACCGGCCTGCCGTTGCCGTTCGTGTCCTACGGTGGGACAAGCCTGATCGGCGCGTTCCTCATGATCGGTCTGCTGCAAAACGTGCACATGCGTCGCTTCCAGTGAATGTCCCCTACACTCGGAAGTGGACGGTGAGGTGATCGCACTTCACCGCAGTGGCTTGGCCACGACGCTTGGCCTCGACTTGATGCAGCCGACCACCCCGATCATGACCGACGACCGCAGACCTCCGACGGTGCCCCCGCCGGATCGACTGCCGCGCGCCGCGTCATCTTGCTGCGTCGGAGTCCGGGACATGCAGCGCCAGCGACGCGCGCACGTCGTGGCCGGCCTCGCCTGCAACGACCACACAAGGACTCGCCACCGTGACCGACTCGGACGCCGCACGCCAAGAACCTGAACGAGACGAGCTGACCCGCACGAGGACGCGCACCCGCACGCGCACCCGCTCGGACGACCGACCGTCGTCCGAGGCTGCCGGACCGACCACGGACCGCACCGACGACGAACCGACCGCGATCCAGAGCCGCCGCCGGCGCGCCGGTGCGCCGCGAACACGCGCCAAGGCGGCTGCCCCGACGCCGACCGAGTCGCCGGAGGAGCCCTCGGGCGAGTCCCTGGACGCGCCCCAGGCGGAGGCGCCCCAGGAGCAGAAGAGCTCGAGCGGGTCCCGGAGCGGCCGCTCGGGACGCCGGCGCGGCGGTCGTGGGCGGCGCGGGCGCCGTGGCGGCGGCGCCGGCAAGTCACCGACGCGCCAGGAGGCCGGCGAGGAGGAGGCGCAGCCGTCACCCACCGCGAAGGCGACCGTGGAGGCCGACAGCGTCGGACAGCAGCAGGAGTCCGCGAAGGCGCCGGCACCGGACGGAGGGGGTGACTCGACGCGTCTGCGTGCCGCCCGCAAGAGCCGTGGTCGCCAGAGCCGCGCGGGAGGCGGCCGCAAGCAGCGCCCCGCCGGGGGCGTGAGCGAGGAGACCCGGCGGGCGATCACCGAGGGCCCCCCGCGGCGGATGCTCGTGCAGGTCGGCGAGGAGCGCACCCAGATCGCCGTGCTGGAGGATCGCGACCTCGTCGAGCACTTCGTCACCCACCGCCAGGACGTCTCCTACGTCGGCAACATCTACCTGGGCCGGGTCCAGAACGTCCTGCCCGGCATGGAGGCGGCCTTCGTCGATATCGGCAAGGGGCGCAACGGCGTGCTGTACGCCGGGGAGGTCAACTACGACGAGGCGGACCTCGACGGGGAGCTGCCCCGCATCGAGCAGACCCTGAAGCCCGGCAGCGCGGTGCTCGTGCAGGTCACCAAGGACCCGATGGGCACCAAGGGCGCCCGGCTCACCCAGCACCTGTCGATCGCCGGCCGCTACTGCGTGCTCGCGCCCGGCGAGGGCATGCTCGGGATCTCGCGCAAGCTCACCGACGAGGAGCGCGACCGGCTGCGTGACATCCTCGCCGACGTGAAGCCCGAGGGCTACGGCCTGATCGTGCGCACCGCGGCCGAGGGCGCGACGCGCCAGCAGCTCGCCGACGACGTGGCCCGCCTGGTGCGCATCTGGGAGGGCGTGGAGAAGCGGTCGACCGCCGCGAGGCCGCTGGAAGCGGTCTACGAAGAGCCCGACCTTGTCATCCGGGTGATCCGCGACGTGTTCGGGCCCGAGTACACCGACCTGATCGTGGACTCCCCGGATCTCGCCCGGATGGTGCGCAGCTACCTCGGTGACGTCAGCCCCGAGCTCGTCGACCGCATCTCGGAGCACTCCGGGCCCCTCTTCGACGACTACGAGGTCACCAACCAGATCCGTCGGGCCCTGGAGAAGAAGGTCTGGCTGGCGTCGGGCGGCTACCTGATCATCGAGAAGACCGAGGCGATGTGGGTCATCGACGTCAACACCGGCCGGTTCGTCGGCAAGTCCAACCTGGAGGAGACCGTCCTCAAGAACAACATCGAGGCCGCCGAGGAGATCGCCCGCCAGCTGCGGCTGCGCGACATGGGCGGGATCATCGTCATCGACTTCGTCGACATGCTGGTCCCCGCCAACCGCGACGAGGTGCTCAAGCGCTTCAAGCGCGAGCTGGCCCGGGACAAGACCAAGTCCCGGGTGATGGAGATCTCCAAGCTCGGCCTGGTGCAGATGACCCGTAAGAACGTGTCGCAGGGACTCACCGAGAGCTTCACGACCGTCTGCGACTGCTGCGAGGGCCGGGGCGCGCAGATCGTGGAGCGCTTCGTCTGAGCCCAGCCGACGACTGGTGTGTTGGTGTGTGCTTTGGCGCACCGCGGTGGTGCGCCAAACCACACACCGGCCGTCAGGGCGGCGCCCCCGCCCCGGAGGCGCGGCGGACGGACTCCTCGACCAGGCGGCGCGGCCCGTCCCCTCCCGCGGAGACGGCCGCGCGCAACAGGTCGTGCGCGTGCAGGGGTGGGTCGCGCCAGGCCCGTGCCGCGTCGAGCACGATGTCCAGACCCCGGTCCCAGCCCGGCCCGGCGGCGTCCTCCGAGCGGCGCAGCGCGGCGCCCACCGCGCTCAGCTCGCCGGGATCGAGGGCGAGCAGCTCGCCCCCGCCCGGCGTGGCGGCGATGGCGACGACCAGCGCGACCGCCCCGCCGGCGGCGGCCCGCACGCGGGCGACGGCCGTGGCCGCGTCGGCCGACAGGTCGGGGTCCGACCCCAGACCGAAGGTCTCGTCGTCCAGGGCGGGCTCGCGCACCGCCGCCCGGTACAGCGCGGCGGGGTCGTAGCCGCACGCGGCGAGCAGCGCCACCACGTCCGTCCCGCCGACCTCCAGGAGGCCCGCGAGCAGTGCACGGGTCGGGAGCGCCCGGGGGGCCTCGCGGGCGGCTCCCCGGGCGAGGACGGTCTCGACGACGGGCAGGTCGGGTGCGCCGGCCGGTGCACGCTCCAGCAGTCGGGCGGCCGAGGTCGCGTGGGTCCGCAGCAGCCCGCCGGCCTGCCCGTCGGGCTCCGCCGCCAGTCCCACGAGCAGGTCCGCCACCGTGGCGTGCCGACCGTGGGCCTCGCCGGACTGGCGGGCGGCGGTGACCGCGACGAGCGCCTGGTCCGTCAGGCGGACCCGCGTCGGGGTGGTGCCGGCCATCCTCGCGAGCCTCCCTCGGCGGATCGACGCTGATTGACACTGCCGGGCGCCGAACCTACACTTCATGGACGGTGCGCCAAGGCGCGCCTTCGTGGTGTTCGCCATGATTCTCCCAATCTGTTCGTCAATTCGCGCTCATCACCTCGCGCGCGCCCATCCGAGCGACTTCCGCAGGAGCCAACTCATATGTACGCCGTGATCGCCACGGGTGGCAAGCAGTACCGGGTCCGCGTCGGGGACACCCTCGACGTCGAGAAGCTCGTGCCCGGTGACGACGGCACGGTCGACCTGCGGGCGGTCATGCTCGTGGACGACGACGGGGCCGTGACGGCCACACCGGACGCCCTGGCGGGCGCGACGGTCACGGCGAGCGTCGTGGACCAGCACCGCGACCCCAAGATCACCGTGTTCAAGTACAAGAACAAGACCCGCTACCGCCGCCGGGCCGGTCACCGCCAGCCCCGGACGCGCATCCGGGTCGACACCATCAGCGCGTAGGAGACTGAGGACATGGCGCACAAGAAGGGCGGCGGTTCCACCAGCAACGGGCGCGACTCCAACCCGAAGATGCTCGGGGTGAAGCGCTACGGGGGCCAGACCGTCACGGCCGGCACGATCATCGTCCGCCAGCGCGGCACCAAGATCCACCCCGGCGACAACGTCGGGCGTGGGGGCGACGACACGCTGTTCGCCCTGGTCGACGGCACCGTGGCGTTCCGCAAGTCCGGCAAGCGCAAGTACGCCGAGGTTCAGGGCGCTACGGGCCGTTGACCAGCCGAAACACCCCGGTGTGACCGTTGCCGGTTGGGGTCACCGACCCCGACCGGGATCTTCACGCAGCCGCACCGCCAACATCTCGACCGCCTCACGCATCGCCCGCTGCAGCGCCGCGGTGTAATGGTCGGTCATCGACGCCGAAGCGTGCCCGGCCAGCTGCTGCACCACCGCCGGGTGCGCACCGGTGTCCTCGAGCAGCGTCACCGCTGCGTGCCGCAGCCCGTGGGGGGTCAGCCGGTCGACCCCGGCCGCCTCACACAGCTGCGTCAGCCACTCGCCCAGGGTTCGGTCCCAGATCGGCGTGCCGGAAGGCATGCGGAACATCAGGTCCGCCGGCGCGACAGTCCCGTCAGGCCACGTCACGACCGGCTCGACCCACCCCTGCCCCGCCCACGCCCGCTCCATCCCGCGACGC